>JACDBJ010000448.1 GCA_013695005.1 Pseudonocardiales bacterium | reverse complement strand
GCCTGCGGACCTCCGTGCTGCGCGAGCTCGGCGGTGGCCGCGCCCGCATCGGCGTCGGTGAGGTCTGCGAGTCGGTCGCCGACTTCCCGCGGTCCTACCGCCAGGCCCAGCTCGCGCTGCGACTGCCGGCGGCCGCGGAGTGGGACGACCGGGCCACGTCGTTCGACGACCTCGGCGTCTACCGCCTGCTGGCCGAGATCGAGGACCTTCGCGAGGTGGAGCGGTTCGTGCACCGCTGGATCGGCTCGCTGCTGGCCTACGACGAGCAGCGTGGCGGGGAGATGGTCCGGACGCTCTCGCACTACCTGGAACGGGGCGGCAGCTACGAGTCGACCGCCAAGGCCCTGATCGTGCACCGCAACACGCTGAAGTACCGGCTGCAGCGCATCCGCAAGATCTCCGGCCTCGACCTCAGCGACCCCGACACCTGCTTCAACCTGCAGCTCGCCACCCGGGCCTGGAGCACGCTGCGCGTCTTGCGCACCCGGGAGTCATAGCCCGGGAGTCAGAGCTCGGGGGCCAGCTTCCAAGGTGCGGGGTCCGGCCAGCCAGGTCACCGACCCGTCGGCCAGCTCGCCGGCTACCTGGATCATCTTCGGCGAGAGCGCACCGACCAGCACCCGGACCGGGCTCGTGTCGAGCACCGAGAAACCGCCCTCCACGGTGTAGAACTTGCCGCGGAAGCTGACGTTGCCCTCGCGCAGCAGCGGCACGAGCACCGACAGGAACTCGCGCATGTGCGCGGCCGGCTTGGCGTACGGGATTCCGAACAGGCCCTCGATCACGGGGCGGTGTGACACCCCTACCCCCAGCGTGAGGCGTCCACCGCAGAACACCTGCACGGTGGCGGCCTGCTGGGCGAGCGCGTGCGGGTGCCGTGGGTAGGTCGGCACAACGCCGACGCCGAGCTCGATGTTGCTGGTCCGGGTGCCCGCAACGGCCATGATGCTCAGCGCGTCGGGGCCACGGGAGAAGTGGGTGGTCCAGGCGGAAGGGAAGCCGTCGGCCTCCGCCTGCCGCGCCTGCTCAACCATGGCCGGTAGGGCCATCGGCGCCCCACGGACCTCACCGCCGATGCTTGCCGCGATGCGCATGGCCCCAGCATCGGCCATCGCTGCGTGCCGCGGCACATCCCACGGGGACGAACTAGTGCCCCGCCCGGTGACGTGTTCACGCCGGCCAACCTCGGCAGGTATGGCGCGAGCTAACCGGTGACAGCCGGCTCAAGGTCGGTTTCGAGGCCGGTCAGGGCAACCGAGACGTCCCAGAGCCAGCGGGCAGTACGCATGTCGCGGGCGGCTCTGGACGGTGTCTCGCGCACCGGAGCGCCGCGAGTGAGGAACCTCGGACCGTAGAACTCCCCGCCTCGAACGCCCGGGTCGGTCACCGCGCGGAGCATGGGTGCCGCGCCGGCCCGCGCGCTCTGCGTCACCAGCGGGAAGAGCCTGCGCATCGGCAGGTTGAACAAGCCGCTGCCCTCGGTGCCGAGGTCGGTGTCCGAACTGCCGGGGTGCGCGGCGACCGCGATCGTCGGGGCCGCGGCCTCGGTCAGCCGCCGGTGCAGCTCCGCGGTGAACAGGAGGTTGGCGAGCTTGCTGTGGGAGTACGCGGGCCAGCGGCGGTAGTGCCGCTCACCGGCCGGCGCGGGCAGCCCGCGCGCGCCGCGATGCGCCACGCTGGACATCGTGCCGATCCGGGAGCCGGGGGTGGCCAGCAGCAGCGGCAGCAGTCGCACGGTGAGCGCGAAATGGCCGAGATGGTTCACCCCGAACTGCATCTCCATCCCCTGCGCGGTGCGGGCTTCGTCGATCGCCATCAGGCCGGCGTTGTTGACCAGAATGTCGAGGCGGTCGTGCTCGGAGCGCAGGCCGGCGGCGAAGTCGGCGACGGAGTCGAGGTCGGCCAGGTCGAGCACGCGCACCTCGAGCACAGCGTCCGGGCAGCGGCGGCGCACCTCGTCGGCCGCGGCGTCGGCCCTGGCGGTACTGCGGCAGGCGAGGACGACCCGCGCGCCGCGGCCGGCCAGCGCCGCGGTGATCTCGAGGCCCAGCCCGGCGTTGGCCCCGGTGACGATCGCGGTGCGGCCGCGCAGGTCGGGGATGCCGGACAGGCTCCAGCTCACGGTTCTCCTCACGGTGGTCCTGGGCTGTCTTCGGTCGGCCGGGTGCCGTGGTTCAGCATCGCTGTCGGCTGCCGGCCGTTTCCCAGCCACCTGCCGTGCCTGCGGCTCTCGCGTACCGTCGAGTGCGATGAGCCCGCGGCGCAGGGTGCTGATCGCGCTGGTGCTGGCCTTCGTGC
>JACDBJ010000311.1 GCA_013695005.1 Pseudonocardiales bacterium | reverse complement strand
CGACGCGAGCATCCGCACGACCGCGCGCATGTCCGCGGCCGCGACGCCGCACACCCGCTCGGCCCGCTCGGGCCACCAGCGCGCGGCGACCCGCCACACGGCGTCGAAACCGGTGGTCCTGGCCTCGACGTAGTCCTGGTCGACCTGGCCCTCGACCACCGCGACGTGCAGCATGCCGAGCGCCAGCGCCAGGTCGCTGCCCGGCTGCGGGGCCAGGTGCAGCCCGCCGGCCGCCACCGCCTGCTCGGCAGTCGCCGAGCGTCGCGGGTCGATCACCACCTGGCGGGCCGCACGGAGGTGTCCGACGAACGGCGGCATGGTCTCCGCGACGTTGGCGCCGGCCAGCACCACGACGTCGGCCTCGCCGAGGTCGGAGACCGGGAACGGCATCCCGCGGTCCACCCCGAACGCGCGGTTACCCGCCGCGGCCGCCGAGGACATGCAGAACCGGCCGTTGTAGTCGATCTGCGAGGTACCCAGCGCCACCCGTGCGAACTTGCCCAGCAGGTAGCACTTCTCGTTGGTCAGCCCGCCACCGCCGAAGACCGCCACCGCGTCGCGGCCGTGTGCGGCCTGCACCGCACGCAACCGGTCCGCGACGTAGCCCAGCGCGTGCTCCCAGCTCGCCGGCTGGCCGTGCACCAGCGGTGTGGTCAGCCGTTGCGGGTGGGCCAGCAGCTCGGCGGCCGTCCACCCCTTCTGGCACAGGCCGCCGCGATTGGTCGGGAACTCCCGCGGCGCGACCACCGGTACCCCGCCGCCTGCCGTCACCGTCATGCCGCACTGCAACGCGCAGTACGGGCAGTGCGTGGCGACCTGGTGCGTGCTCATACCCCCGCGTAGGCGAGTCGGGGATGCGCCGGTTCGTCGTCCGACGCCGACACCGGAGCCCTGCGCAGGTACACGACATAGGTGACGACGCCGCAGACGACGTAGAACACCAAGAACGTCCAGAACGCGGAGTCGCCGGACTTGGTGGTCAGGAACGACTGGCGGAACGCCAGGTTGATGAACACCCCACCGAGGGCACCGATGGCTCCGGCGATGCCGATCACCGCCCCGGACAGCCGCCTGGCCTTCATCAGCGCGACGTCCTTGGCCATGCCGGCGTCGATCTCCAGCCGCGCCCGACCCGCGAAGATCGACGGGATCATCTTGTAGGTCGAGCCGTTGCCGAGGCCGGACAGCACGAACAGCGACAGGAACGCGATCGTGTACAGCGGCAGCGACTTCTGGCTCGACGCGATCAGGGCCGCACCGGTGAACGCGACGAGCCCGACGAACGTCCAGAACGTCACCTTGCCGCCGCCGTAGCGGTCGGCCAGCCAGCCGCCGACCGGGCGGATGAACGACCCGATCAGCGGTCCGAGGAACACGATCGACGCCGCCTGCAGCGGGGTGCGCCCGAACTGGTTCTGCAGCACCAGCCCGAACGCGAAGCTGTAGCCGATGAACGAGCCGAACGTGCCGATGTAGAGGAACGACATCACCCAGGTCTGGTGGTCCTTGACCGCCTCCCGCATCGCGCCGGTGTCGTTGCGCACCGAGGTGATGTTGTCCATGTACAGCGCCGCGCAGACCGCGGCGATCACGATGAACGGCAGGTAGACGCCGAGCAGCAGGCGGGGTGATGCCGTGCCGGTCAGCGCAATGACCAGCAGCCCGAGCAGCTGCACCGCGGCCACCCCGAGGTTGCCACCACCGGCGTTGAGACCCAACGCCCATCCCTTGCGACCCTCGGGGAAGAACGTGTTGATGTTGGCCATGGATGAGGCGAAGTTGCCGCCACCGAGGCCGGCGATCGCAGCGACGATCATGAAGGTCGTGTAGGAGGTCCCGGGCTGCATGACGATCAGCCCGAGGATCGTGGGGATGAGCAGCAACAGCGCGCTCACGATCGTCCAGTTGCGGCCGCCGAAGCGGGCCGGCGCCATCGTGTACGGGAAGCGAATCAGCGATCCGATCAGCGCAGGCAGCGCGACCAGGAAGAACTTCCCTGCAGCGTCGATGCCGTACTCCGGTCCCATGAACAGCACCAGGACCGACCAGATCGTCCACATCGAGAACCCGATGTGCTCGGCGAAGATCGAGAACCCCAGGTTGCGGTTGGCTACCTTGCGGCCTGTGCCCGCCCAGAAATCCTTGTCCTCCGGGTCCCAGTGATCGATCCAACGACCCTTTCGCGGCGGCTTGGCTTCGGTGGTGTCCGTGGTCATGGGGTTGGGCCTCCTCGTGAGCTGGACCCAATCGGGCCTGCTCGGACGGTAGGAAGCCGGCATTACCGGCGTGTGCTCACCGGTGACGGCCGTGGAAAACGGTTCTCACCCAGCGGTGATCGCTGCGGTGAGGTCGGCTAGCGCAGCCGGGTGCCCACCAGCGCCGCGGTGCGTTCGAGGCCGCGCAGCGACTCGAGGCTGGCCGCCGGATGCTGGGCGTGCAACGCCAGCCGGTACAGCACGGCCCGCAGCAGGCACTGCGGCCAGCCGTCGAGGTGAGCCCAGCGCAGCAGGATGTCCGGGTCGGCGCCGCCCCAGGCCAACGCGTCGACGACGACGACCGCGGCGGCCCACTGGAACGGCCGCCAGAACGGCACGAGGTCGAGCACCGCCGGTGGCTCGTCGTCGTGGAAGAGCACCGAACCGAAGAGCTCGGCGTGCACGACCTGGGCAGGCAGCGGCATCGGCTTGCGCTTGGCCGCGAGCTCGTCGAACAAAGCGCCGCCTGCCGCCTGGTCGAGCATGATGCGCCGCTCACCCCATGCCGCGGCATCGGCGCGCGCGACCAGGTCGTCCCGGTCGTCGAGCAGCCTCGGCCTCGTGACCCCGAGCATGGCCTCGTGCAGCGTGAGCGAGGCCTGCACGGTCTCGTCGTGCCGCGGCTGGGGTGTGCCTGGGAGGTAGCGTGCGGCCGACCATCCTGCGACGATCCACCGGCCGTCGGAGGAGCGCACCGGCTGGGCCAGCCGCAAGCCGTCCGCGGTCAGCCCGTCGAGCACACCGGCCGACCAGGCGGCTATCGCCGCGTCAGCCACCGGCCGGATCACGATGTCACCACAACGCCAGGCCCGGACGCCAGCACAGAGGACCGGTTGCGGGGTCGCGTCCCGGACCCCGAACGCGGTGCGCACGTGCTGTGGCAGCCCCTGCCCGACAGCCGCGCCGATGCTCACGCCGGCACGTTACCGCCTCGCCGTCTCGCCAGGTCCAACGCCACACAGCCGGGTGGTGCGCCAGTTCAGCGCCCGCTGCTCCAGGCGGACACCATCTCCTGGTACTCCGCCGGCACGTGCGCGGCAGCCGCCTGCCGGCGGCGCGGCGACGGCGTCGCGGCGGCCT
>JACDBJ010000426.1 GCA_013695005.1 Pseudonocardiales bacterium | reverse complement strand
CACCTGGTCGCCGATGGCCTCGAAGAACCCGTGCCCGTCGTTGTCGGACAGGGCGTCGGCGGCGTCGATGCCCAGGGCCGCCGCCCGCTCCAGCGTGTCCGGGCCGAGGATCGCCCCGGCCACCTCCTCGGCGCCGTCCACGCCGTCGGTGTCGGCGGACAGTGCGTACACCCGATCCGCCCCATGCAGCGCCACCGCCAGCGCCAACAGCAGCTCGACGTTTCGGCCGCCACGCCCCTTGCCCCGCACGGTGACCGTCGTCTCCCCGCCGGAGAGCAGCACGCACGGCGGCGCCACCGGCTGACCGTGCCGCAGCACCTGCCGGGCGATTCCGGCCAGCACGACGCCCACCTCGCGCGCCTCGCCCTCGATCGAGTCGCCCAGGATCAACGGGTAGACGCCCCAGTCGCGCGCCACCGCCGCGGCGGCTTCCAACGACTGCTGCGGGGCGGCGATCACGTGGTTGGTGACCCGCGACATCCGCTGATCGTCTGCGCCTGGGGCACCCTCGGCGGACTCCAGGTACGCCCGGACCGACGGCTTCAGCTCGACGTCGTAGGCGTCCAGCACCGCGAGCGCCTCGGCCGGGGTGGACGCCTCCGGCACGGTCGGCCCGGATGCGATGATCGCCGGGTCGTCGCCGGGCACATCCGAGATCATCAGCGCCACCGTGGACGCTGGGTACGCGGCGGCAGCGAGCCGGCCCCCCTTGATCGCCGAGAGATGTTTGCGCACCACGTTCATCGCGCTGATCGACGCCCCGGAGCGCAGAAGCGCCGTGCTGATCGCCTGCTTGTCCTCCAGCGTGACGCCCGGCGCGGGCAGCGGCAGCAGCGCGGATCCGCCGCCGGAGATCAGTGCCAGCACGAGGTCGTCGGAGCCGAGGTCGGACACCATCTTCAGCATCCGGCGGGCCGCCTGCTCGCCGGCCTCGTCGGGCACCGGGTGCGACGCCTCGACGATCTCCACCCGCTCGCACGGCACCGCATGCCCGTAGCGGGTGACCACCAGCCCATCCATCGGCGCATCCGGCCAGGCGCGCTCGACGGCCTGCGCCATCCGCGCCGACGCCTTGCCCGCCCCGACCACCACCACCCGGCCCGCCGGCCGCTCAGCAGGCAGGAACGCGGGCACCCGCTCCAACGGGTCGGCGGCAGCGACCGCCGCGTCGAACATCGCCCGCAACAGCGCGGGCGCGTCAGCCACGGAGTCGATCACGCCACCCGGCAGGAGGGCTCGCGTCCCTCGAGGAAGTCCTGCAGGTTCTCCAGCACCAGCATGCCCATCGCGGTGCGCGTCTCCAGCGTGGCGCTGCCCAGGTGCGGCAGCAGCACGGCGTTCTCCAGCTCCGCCAACCCCGCCGGGATGTCCGGCTCGCCCTCGTAGACGTCCAGGCCGGCGCCGGCGATCGTGCCGCTGCGCAGCGCGTTGGCCAGGGCCTCGGGGTCGATCACGTCGCCCCGCGCACTGTTGACCAGGAACGCGCTCGGCTTCATCCGGGCCAGCCTTGCTTCGTCGATGAGGTGGTAGTTCTCCGGTCCGCCGGGCATGTGCAGCGACACGAAGTCGGCCACCTCCAGCACCTCCTCGACGGTGTCGAAGCGGCGGACGTCGGCGATCCCGTGCTCGGGCTCGAAGTCGACGGGGTCGTAGAACACCACCGGCATGCCGAAGCCGAAGTGCGCCCGGCGGGCCACCGCGACGCCGATGCGCCCCATCCCGAGGATGCCCAGCGTCTTGCCGGTGACGTCGGCGCCCATCATGTGCGTCGGCCGCCACCCGGTCCACTTGCCCGCGCGCAGCTCGCGCTCACCCTCGCCGGCGCGGCGGGCCGCCATCAGCAGCAGCGTCATCGCGGTGTCGGCGGTGGTGTCGGTCAGCACCCGCGGGGTGTTCGTCACGACGATGCCGGCCTTGACCGCCGCGTCGGTGTCGATGTGGTTGTAGCCGACGCCGAAGTTGCCGAGGAAGCGCGTGCGCGGCTCGCCCTCGAACAGCTCGGCCGGCAGCCTGTCCGACACGGTCGGCAGCACGACGTCGGCCTCGGCGAGCGCGGCGCGCAGCCCCTGCTCACCCAACGCGACGTCGTCGACGTTGAGCTGCACGTCCGGGAAGCGTCTGCGCAGCTCGGCCTCGACCGACTCCGGCCACTTGCGGGTCACCACGATCTTCGGGTCAGGCACGACGGGATCTCCTTGTCAGGCGGGGCTCAGGCGAGGCTCGGGAGCAGGCCGCGTTCGGTGAGCACCCACGCCACGGTCTCCCCCATCGCCGACGGGTTGGGCGCCATGGTGATGCCCGCGGCGGTGAGGATGTCCGACTTCTCCTGCGCGGACTCGCCCACCGCGGACACGATCGCGCCGGCGTGGCCCATCTTGCGGCCCTTCGGCGCGGACAGCCCGGCTATGTAGGCGATCACCGGCTTGCTCATGTGGGCCCGGACATAGTCCGCGCCCTCGGCCTCCTGCGGGCCGCCGATCTCGCCGACCATGACTACCGCGTCGGTCTCCGGGTCGTTCTCGAACAGCTCGAGGTGGTCGCGGAACGACGTCCCGTTTACCGGGTCGCCGCCGATGCCCACCGAGGTGGAGACCCCGATGCCGAGGTCCTTCATCTGCGACGCCGCCTCGTAGCCGAGTGTGCCGGACCGGCCGATGATCCCGACCCGTCCCTGCTGGTAGATGTGGCCGGGCATGATGCCCATCAGGGCGCGCCCCGGCGAGATCGTGCCCGCGCAGTTGGGGCCGGTGAGCGTCATCCGCTGCTCGGAGCGGTAGCGCCGCATGTAGCGCTTGACGCGCATCATGTCCTGGGACGGGATGCCGTCGGTGATACAGGCGCAGAACCGGATCCCGGCGTCGGCGGCCTCCATGATCGAGTCGGCTGCGAACGGCGGTGGCACGAAGACGATCGAGGCGTCGGCGCCGGTGGCCTCGACCGCCTCCTTCATGGTGTTGAACACGGGCCGGTCGAACACCCGCTCGCCGCCCTTGCCGGGGGTGACGCCGGCGACCACGTTCGTGCCGTAGTCGATCATCTCCTCGGCGTGGAACTTGCCGATCCGGCCGGTGATCCCCTGGACCACGACCCGGGTGTTCTCGTCGATCAAGATCGCCATGATCCTGCCTCTCAGGCGTCCGCGCCGGCGGCGGGGCTGTTCACGGCGGCGACGACCTTTTCGGCGGCGTCCGCCAGTGAGTCCGCGCTGATGATGGGCAGGCCCGAGTCACGCAGGATGCGCTGGCCCTGCTCGACGTGGGTGCCGGCCAGCCGCACCACGACCGGGATCTTGACGTCCATGTCCTTGAAGGCCGCGACGATGCCCTCGGCGACCCAGTCGCAGCGGTTGATGCCGGCAAATATGTTCACCAGCATCGCCTTGACCTTCTCGTCGTGCAGCACGGCCCGAAACGCCTTGAGCACCCGCTCCGGCGAGGCCGCGCCTCCGATGTCGAGGAAGTTGGCCGGCTCACCGCCGACCAGCTTGATCATGTCCATCGTGGCCATCGCCAGCCCGGCCCCGTTGATCATGCAGCCGATGTTGCCGTCAAGTCCGACGTAGGCCAACCCGCGGTCCGCCGCGTGGCTCTCCCGCGAGTCCTCCTGGCTGCGGTCACGCAGCTCGGAGATGTCCAGGTGCCGGAACATCGCGTTGTCGTCGAAGGACATCTTGGCGTCGAGCGCCACGATGTCGCCCTTACCGGTGACCGCCAGCGGGTTGATCTCCAGCATGGTCGCGTCGAGGTCGCGGAACGCCCGGTACGCCCGCCGGAAGATGCGGCTGGCCTCGGCGATCTGCGGGGCCTCCAGCCCGATCGCGAAGGCGATCTCCCGGGCCTGGAACGCCAGGAAGCCGACCGCCGGCTCGATCGTCGTGCGGATCACCGCGTCCGGCCGCTTCGCCACCAGCTCCTCGATGTCCATGCCGCCCTGCGCCGAGGTGATGATCACCACCCGCTCGATCCGGCGGTCCAGGACGATGGCGAAGTACAGCTCGCGGGCGATGTCGGTGGCCTCCTCGACGTACACCCGGTAGATCAGCTTGCCGCGTGGGCCGGACTGCTTGGTGACCAGCCGCTTGCCGAACATGCCGTTGGCGACGTCCTGCACCTCGCGGTCGGACGTGCAGAGCTTGACGCCGCCCGCCTCGCCGCGGCCGCCGGCGTGCACCTGCGCCTTGACCACCCACTTCGTCCCGCCGATCTCCGTGCAGCGGTAGGACGCCTGCTCAGGGCTGTAGGCCAGGCCACCACGCGGCACGGGTACGCCGAAGCGGGACAGGATCTCCTTCGCCTGGTACTCGTGGATGTCCACGGCCGGCCCTACCCACGAGCCTTGGCAGCGGCCTGGATCGCCTCGTCCATCGCGACCACGTTCTGGGCCATCCGCTCCGAGGCGGCGTCGATCATCTTCCCGTCCACCGAGGCGGCGCCCTTGCCCTGCGCCTCGGCCTCGCGCAGCGCCTCGATGATCCGCCGCGCCCGCTCCACGTCGGCCTCGGGCGGGCTGAACACCTCGTTGGCCAGCTCCACCTGGCTGGGATGGATGGCCCACTTGCCCTCCGCGCCCAGCGCCGCCGCGCGGCGGGCACCGTCGCGGAAGCCGTCAGGGTCGGAGAAGTTGCCGAATGGGCCGTCGATCGGCCGCAGCCCGTACGCGCGGCAGGCCACGATCATCCGCGACAGCGCGAAGTGCCACTGGTCGCCGGGGTAGTCCGGGTTGAGCCCACCGATGCTCACCGTGCGGGCGCGGTTGCTGGCGGCGTAGTCGGCGACGCCGAAGTGCAGCGCCTCCAGCCGGCCGCCGCTACTGGCGATCGCCTCCACGTTGGCCATCCCGAGCGCGGTCTCGATCAGCGCCTCGATGCCCACCTTGCGCTCGTAGCCACGCGCCTGCTCGATCTGGTTGACCAGCACCTCGACGGTGTAGAGGTCGGCAGGCACCCCCACCTTCGGCACCAGGATCGTGTCCAGCCTGCTGCCGGCCTGCTCCATGACGTCGACGACGTCGCGGTACATGTAGTGGGTGTCCAGGCCGTTGATCCGCACCGAGACCGTCTTGCCCTTGCCGGCCCAGTCGACGTCGTTGAGCGCCTCGACGACGTTGCGCCGAGCCAGCTCCTTCTCCGGCGGCGCGACCGCGTCCTCCAGGTCGAGGAACACGAAGTCCGCGGCGGAGTCGGCCGCCTTGTCGATGAAGGTCGTGTTCGATCCCGGCACCGCCAGCTCACTGCGCTGCAGCCTGGGCTGGCGCATCGGATGGAGGGTGTGGCTCATCGCAGTTGCTCCTCGTTGAGCGTGCTTGCGCCGACGTTCGGACCGAACTGTTCAGTTGTGCGGGCCACTGCGGCTACTGCGGCGACACCGACGCGGTACCCACGAGCCCGGCACCGTCACGGCTGGCCTCCAGTGCGGCGGTCGCGTTGCGGTAGTACTCCTGGGCGGCAGCGACACCGACTCCGAGGTCGACCTTGGCCCCGGCGTCGGCGAGCGACATCTCCGCGCTGGCCAGCGCGGCGAGGCAGCTCACCTCGTTGAGGTCGCCGAGGTGGCCGATGCGGAACACCTTGCCCGCCACCTTGGACAACCCGGCGCCGAACGACGTTCGGTAGCGGTGGTAGCCGATCCGGCAGACCTCGGCACCGTCGACGTCGTCGGGCGTGCGGATGGCCGACACCGTGTCGGAGTACCACTTCGGCTCCACTGCACACAGCGACAGCCCGAGAGCGTCAACGCCCCGGCGGACACCCTCGGCGAGCCGGTGGTGCCGCGCGAACACGTTGTCCAAACCCTCGGCGAACAGCATGTCCAGCGAGCACCGCATTCCGTGCAGCAGCGGGGTAGGCGGCGTGTACGGGAAGTAGCCGAGGTCGTTGGTCTTGAGCATGTCAGCGAAGCTGAAGTAGCAGCGCTCCATCGTCGCGGACTTGCTCGCCTCCAGTGCCTTCGCGCTGACCCCGAGGACGGCTAACCCTGCAGGCAGCATCAAGCCCTTCTGCGAGCCGCTGACCGCGAGGTCGACACCCCAGGCCTCCTGCTCGAACGGTAGCGAGGCCAGCGAGGACACCGCGTCGACGAACAGCAGTGCGTCCGAGCCCGCCGCGTCCATCACCCGCCGGACGCCCGCGACGTCGGAGGTGACGCCGGTGGCCGTCTCGTTGTGGCAGGCGAAGACGCCCCTGATCGACGGGTCCTCGGTGAGGATCCGCTCGTACTCCTCCAGCGGGACGCCCTCGCCCCACTCGCGGTCCACGCAGATCACGTCGAGGCCGAGCCGCTGCGCCATGTCGACCCAGAGCAGCGAGAACTGCCCGAAGCGCGACATCAGCACCCGGTCGCCTCGGTTGAGGGTGTTGCTGACCGCTGCCTCCCACGCCCCGGTGCCCGAGGACGGGTACATGAAGACCCGGCCGGTCTCGTTGCGGTAGACCTTCCTGAGGTCTTCGAACAGTGGCAGCGTCAGCTGCGGGAAATCCGGTGCCCGGTGGTCCTCCATCGGGACGTTCATCGCTCGCCGCACCCGGTCCGGGACGTTCGTCGGGCCGGGGACGAACATGTGCGTCACGCCGGTGCGGGCGCTCATCCCGGTCACCGGCCCGCCGTGCTCGGCGAGAGCTGGGGGTAGAGCGGGTACTGCTTGGCCAGCGCCTTCGTGCGTTCGTTCAGCGAGGCCTTCTTGGCGTCGTCCAGATCGCCGGTCAGCGCCTCGGTGATGACCTTGCCGATCTCCGCGAAGTCAGCCTCCTGCAGGCCGCGGGTGGCAAGCGGGGACGCGCCGATCCGGAGCCCGGAGGCGACGGACGGCGGCCGCGGGTCGAACGGCACGGCGTTGCGGTTCACGGTGATGCCGATCTCGGCGAGGCGGTCTTCGGCCTCCTGGCCGTTGAGCGGGGATTCCCGCAGGTCGGCCAGCACGAGGTGGGTGTCGGTGCCGCCGGTGAGGACGTTGACGCCGCCCGCGAGCATCTCCGCTGCGACGGCGCGCGCGCCAGCCCTGGTGCGCCGCTGGCGCTCGGCGAACTCCGGCGACGCGGCGATCCTGAGCGCGACCGCCTTGGCGGCGATCACGTGCATCAGCGGGCCACCCTGCCAGCCGGGGAACGTCCGTGAGTTGATCTTCTTCTTGAACTCGTCCTTGCAGAGGATCATGCCGCTGCGCGGGCCGCCGAGGGTCTTGTGGATCGTGGTCGAGACGACGTGCGCGTGCGGGACCGGGTTGGGGTACTCGCCGCCGGCGACCAGCCCGGCGAAGTGCGCCATGTCGACGAACAGGTAGGCGCCGACCGAGTCGGCGATCTCGCGGAACCGGGCGAAGTCCATCTCCCGCGGGTAGGCCGACCACCCGGCCAGGATCATCTTCGGCTTGTGCTCCTCGGCGAGGCGGGCGACCTCGTCCATGTCCAGCAGCGAGGTCTCCTTCTCCACGCCGTAGGGCACGACGTTGTAGTACAGGCCGGAGAAGTTGAGCTTCATGCCATGCGTGAGGTGGCCGCCGTGGTCGAGCTTCATGCCCATGAAGGTGTCGCCGTGCTCCAGCAGCGAGCTGAACACGATCGCGTTGGCCGCCGCACCGCCGTTGGGCTGCACGTTGGCGTGCTCGGCACCGAAGAGCTCCTTGGCGCGGTCGATCGCCAGCTGCTCCACGACGTCGACGTACTCGCAACCGCCGTAGTACCGCCGCCCGGGATAGCCCTCGGCGTACTTGTTGGTCAGTACCGATCCCTGGCAGTCCAGCACCGCCTGCGGCACGAAGTTCTCCGAGGCGATCATCTCCAGGGTGGTCTCCTGGCGGTTCAGCTCGTTGCCGAGCGCCTCGGCGACCTCCGGGTCGACCTCGGAGACCGGTGCGGTGAAGTAATCAGCGGGCAGAGCACTCATCGTCGGGGCCCTCGACTCGTAGGAACTGGCTTCCGGGCGGACGCTGGCAGCGGCGCGCACCAGCGTATGCAGTGGCTGCATGAGCGCGGTATACCGAACCGCTTCGGAGTTGGAGGCGGCTCAGCGCGCCACGAAGCGATGGTTACAGGCCATCGCCACCGCAGTGCTTCCGCCGTCGAGGCTGGTGAACTCGTGACTCTCCGAACCCCTGTTGCGGCAGCATACGACAGCCGACCCGCACCTCAGAGGGATTGAGGCCGAACTAACAGGCAACGCTGCTAGGGCGTCGGCGCCGCGGGGGGCTCGAGGCCGAGCAGCTCGTGCTGCGCCTGCCACAGGCTCTGGACTGCCGCGTTGAGGTCGTGGGTCGCGGCCTGCAGTGCCTCCACCGGAGCCGGCTGGGCCGCCCAGCGGCGGGGCATCGGGTCGATCACGGTCAACGCCTCGAGCTGCTGGGAGGCATTGCGCACATGCTGGTGGGCGCGATGCAGCCGCTGCCGTTCCTCGTCGGTGAGCTCCTCTGGCCTGCGCTGCGTCTCCACGCCTCACCCTTCACCTGGCTATCGGACTTCTCCACGGCCAACGCTAGCCCCTCACCGGCAGGGACCGACGGTCGCAGTGATTCCTCGATGGCTGGAGCCTGGCAGGTCGAAGGAGTCGGCAGCGTCGCCGCACCAGCCTTCGCTCACCAGCAGGTGGTCTATCCGAAGCAGTAACGGCGCCCACTTCGTGGTGGATGTCGGGCCGACCCAGCCGTGACGCATGGCGTCCACGAGTTGGCCATCCTCCAGGAGCACGCGGTAGTCCGAGCTGCGATCCGCAGCGTTCAGGTCGCCGACGACCATCGTGGGGACCGTCTCGGCGGCCGCCCGCCGGGCGAGGTCGTCGATCAGCTCACGGTGTTCCCCCACGGTCGCCTGGAACGCCCCTGTCTGGCTGCCGGCAGGCCAGGGCCGCGGAACGTGCAGCGCATAGAGCACGACCGGACCGCTCGGTGTCGCGAGTTCGATGCGCATGCCAGGAAGGTTGTCGCTGGACCCAGTCACCGACGTGAGGGAAAGGCGGCTGTACACGCCAACTTTCGGGCGGCTGTTCCGCTCGGAGTACTCGTGCGGGTAGCGCTCGGTCAGAACGTCGTCCATGTCGTACGACACTTCCGAGATGACGAGGACGTCGGCCGACAGCCCGACGACCGTGTCGATGGCTGCGGTGCCGCCGTCCACGTTCGCGGCTGCGACGGTGATCGCTCGGCCGGCTGCGACTGGCCCGGTATCGGCCGGCAGCCACGTACTCAGCACCGCGACAGCTGTCATCAGCAGCGTGGAGGCGGCCGCGAGCCACGCGAGCCGCCATCGGATGCCGGCCACCGCGAGGGCACAGACGACGAGCAAGGCGATGGCTGGCATGAGGATGGCGATCACGTCGCCGGCACCGCCGAGCACGTCACGGAGCAGGAACCAGCTCCACGGCACGAGCGCGGCGAGGGCGGCGAGCGCCAGCCTGGACGGGGAGGGGCCGCGCACCGGCGCAGCCTGCCATGCGTTCGGTGACGGCCGGGTGAGGCGTAGCCGGAGGGGCTCCAGGCCGGCTAGGTGTAGTGCCCATGACCGTCGTTGACGGCGTGGTGGCTTGAAAGTGGCAAGACTTCCTCGCGGGCTCGACCTGCTCGCGTCGCCGACATTCGCCACCTCGCTTCGCGTCTCAGCCTCACGACGCGCGGGTCATCGCTGCCCGGCACGCCGCAGCGGGGCGCTATTTCGCGAGGATGGCGCGTAGCGGCTTGACGAGTTCGCGGCGGGCAGCGAGCAGCAGAACCGAGCAGGCCGAGACGCCCGCTGGGTCGAACCATGGAGCCGTCCGCCATAGCGTCAGATACACCCGTTGGGCGGCCTGGTCAGCGCCGCCGGCTTCCCCCAGCACACCGCGCAGCAACCCATAGACCGCGTGCACCGTCCGGTCGTAGAAATCGGCGAACGCCACCATGTCACCACGCCCGGCCGCCACCAGCAGATCATCGGCGCCATCCCCGCACATCGTGCTCAGAAACCCTGCTAGAGGGCGCGGGCCGAAAACATGAGGCTCGTCCATGCGACGCGCCACTACCACCTCCGAGTGTCCAAGGGGATGCCACCGGGGTCCGGGGTAGCGACGCGCTGCGCGTGTCAGCCGACTCGACAAGCCGTTGTGATAATAGGTCTGCGGGGCTCGACCAAGCCGTCCGTAATCGGATCGTGTTACTCCGTTTGCGCAGGCGCCACCACCACAGCGAGCCAGCCTCACGCCATGTCGACGATCGCCCGCCCCTGACAGCGATCACGACGATCCAAGATCGGCACCGTCTGACCCCCGCCGGACTTGACAGGCATTGGAAGCATCAACCATCACCGCGGACACACCTCACTCGGCGGCAGCCCACCCATCAGCCGCGTCAACAATGCAGCTGGGCACTACAGCTAGGGCTTGGCGTCCTGCTCCGGGGCGGCGTCCGGCGGCTGCTCGGCGGAGGCAGTGCCGTTGGCCTCCGGGCTGGCGTCGCCGGGGACGTAGACGTTGCGGATCTTCCGGATGTTGTCGTCGTTCATCGCCTCGAGGGACCTACGGATGATCTCGGCGCGGCCCGCTGGATGGCCTGCGGCCGGCGGCGGAGCGGGAGGTGTCTCGCCGGGTTCTGAGCCGGTTTCGCTCATCACGCACTTCCAGGTGGCTGGGCAACGACGGGCCTTGATGCTAGCCCACGAATGCGCCCGCTTTCGTCGCGCGCGATGTCGGGGACCCCCGGTACGGTCTCGACGAAACAGAGGCGGACAGAGGAGCTGTGATGAGCGGGGTACGGGTACTCGTCGGCACCCGCAAGGGTGCGTTCGTGCTGACCGCGGACGGAGCGCGTCAAGACTGGGACGTCAGCGGCCCGCACTTCGCGGGCTGGGAGCTGTACCACCTCAAGGGATCACCTGCCGACCCCGACCGGCTGTACGCTTCGCAGTCCAGTGGCTGGTTCGGGCAGCTCGTCCAACGCTCCGACGACGGCGGTAGGACCTGGGAGCCGGTCGGCAACAAGTTCGACTACGACGGAGTCCCTGGTACCCACCAGTGGTACGACGGCACGCCGCACCCGTGGGAGTTCGCTCGGGTGTGGCACCTCGAGCCGTCGCTCACCGACCCCGACACCGTCTACGCCGGGGTGGAGGACGCCGCCCTGTTCCGCACCACCGACGGCGGCCAGCACTGGCACGAGCTCTCCGGGCTGCGCGATCACGACACCGGGCCGTCCTGGCAGCCGGGCGCCGGCGGGCTGTGCCTGCACACGATCATGCTGCATCCCAGCGACCCCGAACGGATCTTCGTCGCGATCTCGGCGGCGGGCGCGTTCCGCTCCGACGACGCGGGCAAGACCTGGCTGCCGATCAACCGCGGGCTGCAGTCCGAGGGCATCCCTGACCCGGACGCCGAGGTCGGGCACTGCGTGCACAACCTCGCGATGCACCCGGCGCGCCCCGATGTGCTGTTCATGCAGAAGCACTGGGACGTCATGCGCAGCGACGATGCCGGCGGGGTGTGGCGGGAGATCAGCGGCAACCTGCCGACCGACTTCGGTTTCCCCATCGACGTACACGCCCACGAGCCGGACACGATCTACGTCGTCCCCATCAAGAGCGACTCGGAGCACTTCCCGCTCGACGGCAAGCTGCAGGTGTGGCGCAGCCGCACCGGCGGCGACGAGTGGGAGGCGCTGACCAACGGCCTGCCGCAGAGCAACTGCTATGTCAACGTGCTCCGCGACGCGATGGCGGTCGACTCGCTGGACCAGTGCGGCGTCTACTTCGGCACCAGCGGCGGGCAGGTGTACGCCTCGACCGACTCCGGGGACAGCTGGGCGCCGATCGTGCGAGACCTGCCGCCGGTGCTGTCCGTCGAGGTGCAGACGCTGCCATGAGCTCGGCCTTGATCCGCGTCCACCTCCCGACCCACCTGCGCGCGCTCGCGCGCGTCGACGGCGAGGTCGAGCTGGACATCGACGGTGAGGCCACCACGCAGGCCGTCCTGGACGCGCTGGAGGATCGGTTCCCGCAGCTGCGCGGGACGATCCGTGACCAGTCCACCGGCAAGCGCCGGGCGTTCGTTCGGTTCTTCGCCTGCGAGGAGGACCTGTCCCACCAGACGTCGGACACGCCGTTGCCGACGCCGGTGGCCGAGGGCAGGGAGCCGTTGCTCATCGTTGGAGCCATGGCCGGCGGCTGACGGCACATGGCGCTGCTGCGCGTGGTCGTGGCCGAGGACAGCCTGTTGGTGCGGGCTGGCATCCGGCTGCTGGTCGAAGCCGAGCCCAGCCTGGAGCTTGTCGACGTGCACCATGACCTCGGTTCATTGCTTGCCGGGGTCGACGCGGACCCCCCGATGTGGTGCTCACCGACATTCGGATGCTGGCGGCGTGGCCTATTCCGCCCCGGTTGAGGCTCGTCCGATCGCGCGACGCTTGACTAGGCTGTCTGGTGCAATATCGACCGCCGAATGGCGGGGCCATGAAAACCACTGTTCGTGATCCATTGGTAACGCCACACGCCGCGGCGACGACATACAGCCGGGAGCCTTCGATCTTCTCAGAGCGCAGACACGACCTGGTACTACCGGAGACGGTACGAGGGTCACCGGCGGCGGTCAGGGGTCGACCGAGGCACGATGTAGGACAACCCTCCGGGGAGGTGTTCCTCATGCGGCACAGGGGTTGGCGGCGGCAGGCGGATGCTCGCCTCGACGAGTTCGCCATGCCCGACGACCCCGTGCCCGCGCATCCCCAGGCGATCAACGCCGACGACGAACTGATCAACTCTGTGGTGCAGGGCCGCCTTCGGCGAGCTGCCACGTGGCCTGGCGGTCGGGATCCCGACGACCAGCTCGTCGCCATGCTGTCGGCATGGCGTGCCGACGCAGCATCCGAACCGCTGCGCACGCTGATCAGCGCGGAAAGTGCGCGGGCTGCTATCGCTCGCGGTCGGTCGCGGCGCCGCATCGTGCCGCTCGCGCTCGTCGCGGGACTGCTCGTCGTCGTCGGCACAGGGCTGACGATCGGCGCCGGGTCCGCTCAGCCTGGCGATCCGTTGTGGGGGCTGTCCCGCATCGTCGACAGCGACCGCGCGGAGTCGGTCACCGTCGCACTGAAGGTGCAGGCGCAGCTGTCCACCGTGCGCACCGCCCTGGAGCAGGGCCGTACGGACGTCGCGGCGGCAGCGCTTGCGGAGATCCAGGCGGAGCTACCGGCCGTCCGCCCAGAAGAGGGCCGTGACGCGCTCGCCGCCGAGCAGCGCGACCTCGCCGCCCAGCTCGCCCAGACACCCCCCGGCGGTCCGACCACCCCGCCCGACCCGGCGGCCGCAGGACCCACCCCGAGCGATGGCCCGCCGCCGGACGTCTTGGC
>JACDBJ010000410.1 GCA_013695005.1 Pseudonocardiales bacterium | reverse complement strand
GGCTTTTCTTGCTCCCAGCGGATGTTATGTCACACGAGTGGCGGGCGAGGTCGACGGAGACCCGTGAGGCAACGCTCTAGCCTGGTGTCGTGCCGGTGACCAACGCCCACGAGCCCTCGCCGCCGATCCGGCGCGTGACCAGCTACGACCCGCGCGCCGGGCGGATGACGCCGGGGCAGCAGCACGCGTGGGAGCGGTCGTGGTCGCGCTACGGCCGCGACGCCGCCGACCTCCAGCCGCCGTTGGACGTCGCCGGGTGGTTCGGCCGGACCGGGCCGCTGGTGCTGGAGGTCGGCTCCGGGATGGGCGAGTCGACGGCGGCGCTGGCCACCGCCCAGCCCGACACGCTGCACCTGGCAGTCGAGATGTACCAGCCGGGGCTGGCGCAGCTGCTGATGCGGATCGAGGCCGCGGGCAGCGAGAACCTGCGGCTGCTGCGCGGCGACGCCGTCGACGTGCTCGCCGAGCTGATCGAGCCCGGCTCGCTGGCCGGCATCCGGGTCTACTTCCCCGACCCGTGGCCCAAACGCCGCCACCACAAGCGCCGCCTCATCCAGCCGCCGTTCGTCACGCTCGCCGCGTCGCGGCTCGCGCCAACCGCGACCCTGCACATGGCCACCGACTGGGTCGACTACGCCGAGCAGATGCAGCTCGTTGCCGACGCCGAGCCGCTGCTGCGCGGCGGCCCCGTCCCGCGGCCACCGTGGCGGCCCATGACCAAGTTCGAGCAGCGTGCCGTGCACGAGGGTCGGGAGGTCCGCGACCTCATCTACCAGCGAGGTGGCGGCCCGGCCCGACGATAGGATCATGGCCATGACCAGTGACGTGTCGCCGGCCGCGGAACCGGCGAACGGCGTCGTGCCACGGGTGCTGCTGGTGTGGGACGCCCCGAACATGGACATGAGCCTCGGCTCGCTGCTCGGCGCCCGCCCGACCGCGGCGTACCGGCCGCGCTTCGACGCCGTCGGCCGCTGGCTGCTCGGGCTGGCCACCGGGGACGGCACCGACCTCGGCGCCGAGGCATGCGTGTTCACCAACGTCGTGCCCGGCAACACCGAGGTCATCCGGCCGTGGGTGGAGGCGCTGCGCAACGTCGGCTTCGCCGTGTTCGCCAAGCCGAAGCTGACCGAGGACAGCGACATCGACGCCGAGATGCTCGACCACATCGCCCAGCGCCGCTCCGAGGGCGCGCTCCGCCAGGTGGTGGTCGCCTCCGGCGACGGGCGGGCGTTCCGCGAGCCGCTGGAAGACCTCGTGGAGGCCGGCATCCCGGTCACCGTGATCGGGTTCCGCGAGTACGCCGGGTTCGCCCAGGCCAGCGACATCCTGAGCTTCCTGGACCTCGAGGAGATCGACGGCGTGTTCCGCGAGCCGTTGCCACGGGTCACGCTCGACGCGCTGCCGGCCGAAGGCGCATGGCTGCCGCCGTTCCGCTCGCTCAGCTCGTTGCTGGAACCCCGACGGTGAGTCCCCCGCCGGCTGGCGCGGTGCGCCTCGCCGCGCCGGTCGCGCTGCCCTGCGATCCGGACTGCTCGGTCCTGCGCGACGCGGTGATCGACGTCGACGCCGCCGGCCGCCTCGGCTACTGCGGGCCACGGGCCGGCGCCCCGACCAGCGACGCTCCGGTCCGCGAGCTTCCGGGCCTGCTGCTGCCGGGGCTGGTCAACGCGCACTGCCACAGCCCGATGACCGTGCTGCGCGGCATCGGCGGCGACCTGCCGCTGCTGCGGTGGCTCTACGAGGTGATCTGGCCCGCAGAGAGCCGGCTCGACGCCGCCGACGTGCACGCCGGGATGCTGCTGGGGTGCGTCGAGATGCTCCGCAGCGGCGTCACCACCAGCGTGGAGATGTACTTCTTCACCGACGCGGTGATCGACGCGGTGCTGGCGGCCGGTTCGCGCGCCGTCGTCACTCCGGGGATCATCGCCGCTCCCGGCTGGGACCGGCTCGGCACCTGGGAGCAGATGCGCGACGACGTCTCGGCGCGGATCGACGCCGGCGGGTTGCGGTCCGGACCAGCGGAGCGCATCGAGCTGGGATACGGCCCGCACGCGGCGTACACGCTGCCCGAGGTGGCCCTTCCGTCCGTGGCCGAACACGCCCGAGCGCGGGGCGCGCTGCTGCACATGCACGTCGCCGAGAGCGCCGGTGAGGACCTCGAGCAGCGTGCCCGCTTCGGCTCGGTGCCCGCCATGCTCGACCAGCTCGGCGTGCTCGGCGGGCGGGTGCTCGCCGCGCACGGCGTCCAGCTGTCCACATCGGACATAGCGCTGCTGGCACGTGCCGGCGCCGCCGTCGCGCACTGTCCGGGGTCCAACGCCAAGCTCGCGGCAGGCGTCGCACCGGTGGCGAAACTGCGGGCGGCGGGTGTCCCGGTCGGTCTCGGCACCGACGGCCCGGCGTCCAGCGACGACCTCGATCTCTGGCCGCAGGCGCGGCTAGCCGCGCTGCTGGCCCGGCTGGGCAGCGGGGACGCGGCGGCGCTCACCGCCGCGGACGTGCTGCTGATGGCGACCCGTGACGGTGCGGCCGCGATCGGCCGGGACGACCTCGGCGCGCTCGAACCGGGGCGATGGGCGGACGTCGTGCACCTCGACCTGGACGACCCGGCGTTCGTCGGCATCGACGACGACGCGCAGCTGATCTCGAACCTGGTGTGGGCCGGCGGGTCACGCCTGGTCCGCGACGTCTGGGTCGCCGGCGAGCCCGTGCTGGCCGACGGCGAACCGACTCGGGTGGACCGTACGGCGGCGCAGGCAGCCGCCCGAGCTGTCGCGGCCCGGCTGCGCACCTGAGCCCAGACATGAGGCTGGACAGCAGACGCAGGGCGTCCAGGGACAATCCCGGGACAGCGTCGCCGGCCACCGCACAGCAGGTGCCGCGACCGGCAGGTCGGAAGCCTGCACCGGCAGGTCCGCCGCCCCCGGAATCGGCAGCCCGAGTCCTTCGGCAACCCCGAGCCCGTCCGGCAGTCCAGCGCCGGTGAGCAGGGATAGCAGGTCAGGCAGCTCAGGCAGCCCGATCCCGAGCAGTCCGAGCAGGTCCGACGCGCCTGGCCCGTCCGCCGCACCGGTCATGCTGGACAGGTCCGGAGCCGCCGGCACCAGGCCGGCAGCGTCGGGCAGCCCACCGGCGAGGCCGGGCACCGAGCTCAGCGCCGAGGCGCCGTCCATCATTCCACCCGCATCGGGCAGGCCCGGCAGTCCACCGAGGCCACCGAGACCGCCGAGGGTGCTCAGCACCGGCAGACCTTCGACCACGCCCAGCGCGTTCGTCAGCGAGCCGAGGCCACCGGCCAGGTCGCCGAGGCCACCAAGACCACCGAGGCTGTCAAGCCCGGGCAACCCGCTCGTCAGGTCAGGCATGCCACCGAGGCTGTCCAGTCCCGGCAGACCCTCGCCGAGCTCGGGCAGCGCCGCCAGTCCGGCCAGGCTGGGCATCCCGCCGAGCGCGTGCTGTCCCGGCAGGCCGGGCAGTCCCGGCAGGCCGGGAACTCCGTTGAGTTGCTTCAACGGCGGCGCAGGCAGCTTCTTGTGGTAGCCGGTGATCTGCTTGGGCTCGAGCTCCTCGTGCGCCCGCTCGATCCACGTGTCGTTGCTGTAGTGGGTCGAGGCGTCGCCGAGGTCGTTCGTGTCACCCACCTGGCCCAGGGACTACGCGGAACTACCGATCAGAAGGCCGCTCTGTAGCCGCAAAAGATCACTGTAGTGGCGCAGGTATGCCGTTGGAGGCATCCGAGTGGGCGTGTCCAGGCAGCGATGTACCGCGGCTCGCAGTGGAACTGGGCTCGGTGGGCCGGCTACGTGCCGGTAGGGGGACGGCTCAGCGCATCGAGGCCGATTCGCTGGCCGCGGGGCGGTCGCGACGGTGCCGCCCCGCAGACAGCGGGCGCAGCGGGCGCACGTCGGCCATCTGGCCGAGATCGGAGGTGGCCTGGGTGGGGATGGGTGCGCTCAGCGGGTCGCGCCAGAAGTCGATGTCGGGGTCGACCTGCGGGCCGCGATCGGCTTGCTCGGGCTGCTTGCCGGTGCAGCCGCCGGCGAGCGCGTGGAAGATCGGGGTGAGGTCGTTCCCCTCGGGGCGGACGGCGGCAGGCAGGCCGCCGGCGGCGGGAACGACCGTCGGGTCGGGCTGCCGCGTCACCGGCGTGCCCGCCGGAGTCATCGACGGGGTACCGAACGCCGCGTTCGGCGCCGGTTTGGGGGCGGTATCGAGCGACGACGACAGCTCGGGGGGAAGATCGTTGAGACCGTTGGCCAGGCTGGCCTGCAGAGCTGCCGCTGTCTCTCGCAGCGCGGTGTACTCCGAACCTGGGGTCACATCTTCCACCTAAGCCACTCCTTTCACGCCGGACACACAAACAGGACGCCAGCCGGCCACCGCCTCGGACCGCTCCGAGACGACCGGTGGCTGGCATGCGCCTACCAGCACAAACGGCTCGCCTCGACGCAGGTTGCGGGTCGACATCCGACGCGCCAGGACCGAGGCCGCAAGTTAACCCGATCGGGCGGGGAGCACGGCGGCCGGGCCTGCTTCAGCGGAGGCTGCCGCTCTGCGTCTAGGTTGACCATCGTGCCGAGCAACGACCAGCGGCGGAAGGCTGTCGCGGAGCCCCCGCAGACCTCGCCACCTCCGGGTGCTGCCTCAACCGAGACCGAGGCGGCGTCCTCACCACAAGCCTCGATCCTGCGATCGGCGGCCGTCGTGTGCGGCCAGTTCCTGTTGGTCGCAGCGGCCATCTGGGTCGTGGGCTGGATCGTGATCCAACTGCGGCTGGTCGTCATCCCGGTGGCGATCGCGCTGCTGCTCGCCGCCCTGCTCGCACCCGCGATGGGCCTGCTGGTCCGGCGCAAGGTGCCGCGCGGAGTGGCGACGGCGATCGTGCTCGTCGGCGGCATCGCGGTGCTGGTGGCGGTGCTCTCGTTCGTGATCCGGGCGTTCGTCGCCGGGCTGCCGGACCTCAGCGCCCGGCTGACGCAGAGCTACCAGCAGTTTCAGGAGTTCCTCGCGGGACCGCCGTTCAACATCAGCTCCGAACAGCTGCGCAACCTGCCGGACGCGATCGGCCGCTCGATCTCGGAGAACCGGGACACCCTGACCTCGGGCGCGTTGACCACCGCGGCCACCGTCGCCGAGATCGTCACCGGAATGTTCCTGGCGCTCTTCTCGTTGATCTTCTTTCTCTACGACGGCCCCTCGATCTGGCGCTTCGTGCTGCGTGCCGTGCCGACGCAGCGACGTGACCGGATGGACGTCGCGGGGCGCCGCAGCTTCGCCTCGCTTGTCGGCTACACCAGGGCAACCGCGCTGGTCGCGGTCGTGGACGCCACGTTCATCGGGCTCGGGCTGCTGATCGTCGGGGTGCCGCTGGTGATCCCGCTGGCCGCGCTGATCTTCCTCGGCTCGTTCATCCCGACGGTCGGCGCGGTGGTCACCGGGGCGATTGCGGTGCTGGTGGCGCTGGTGACCAACGGACCGGTGGCCGCACTGATCGTGCTCGCCGTCGTCATCGGCGTGCAGCAGCTGGAGGGACACGTCCTGCAGCCGCTGCTGCTGGGCCGCGCCGTGCAGCTGCACCCGCTGGCGGTCGTGCTCGCGGTGGCCGCGGGCGTCGTGCTCGGCGGCGTCATCGGTGCGTTGCTCGCCGTGCCGCTGCTTGCAGTGATCAACTCCGGGATGCGGTCTCTGGCCGCCGACCGGCAACCGTCACCGACAGCCGTCGACCCGAAGGATGCCGAGGACGCCGAGGACGCCGAGGGCCGACCGTCGTGGCTGGCCAAGGTCCGATCGGTGCTGCCCGGCCAGAGCTAGCTCCAGGCGTCAGGCGGGAGCCCTCAGGCGACGTCGTCCAGGGCGTCAACCAGATCGCGGTCCAGCCGGAGCGTGGCCGCCTGGCAGTTCTCCTCGAGGTGCTCGAGGCTCGAGGTTCCCGGGATCGGCAGCATCATCGACGAGCGCTGCAGCAGCCA
>JACDBJ010000360.1 GCA_013695005.1 Pseudonocardiales bacterium | reverse complement strand
GATGTACACCAGGTGTTGGACGCCGGCCCGCGACGCCGCCCGCACCAGGTTGCGGGTCTTCTCCTCGTCGCCCTTAGCGCTGCCCGCGCAGTGCAGGATGGTCCCGACCCCGTCCACCGCGCTCTCGACTCCCTCGCCGGTGGCCAGATCGCCGATCGTGAACTCGATGCCATCCTCGGGCTCGTGGCTGCGCCGACTGAGCACCCGCACCTGGCAGTGGGCCTCGCGCAGGAGCGGCACGACGAGGCGCCCGAGCGTGCCGGTGCCACCGGTGACCAGAATTAGTGAGCTCACGGTCGTCTCCACATTCGTTCCTCGGGAGTGGATCTCCCGGTCACATCGGCCGGGTTTTGTGGGTCTACCGAGATGACACCGGGCAACGGAGGAATGTGACCTGATGGACGAGGACGCGTGGCTGACCGAGCGTTTCACCGAACACCGGACTCGCCTGCGGGCGGTGGCCTACCGGATGCTCGGCTCGGTCAGCGAGGCTGATGACGCGGTCCAGGAAGCCTGGCTGCGCCTCAGCCGCGCCGACACCGGCAGCGTCGAGAACGTTGCCGGGTGGCTGACCACCGTGGTGGCACGGGTGTGCCTGAACATGCTGCGCACACGCGGGTCACGGCGCGAGGATCCCCTCGACGTGCACATGCCCGACCCGATCATCAGCCGCGAGGACGGCGGCGACCCCGAGCAGGAAGCATTGCTGGCCGACTCGGTCGGGTTGGCGCTGCTGGTGGTGCTCGACACGCTGACGCCCGCCGAGCGGCTCGCCTTCGTGCTGCACGACATGTTCGCGGTGCCGTTCGAGGAACTCGCCCCGATGATCGAGCGGTCGCCGGCCGCGGCCCGACAGCTCGCCAGCCGGGCCCGCCGCAGGGTGCAGGGAGCCGCGCCTGCTCCCGACCCTGATCTCAGGCACCAGCGCGAGGTTGTCGACGCGTTCCTGGCCGCCGCCCGCGACGGTGACTTCGACGCGCTCGTCGCCGTGCTCGACCCCGATGTCGTACTGCGGGCAGACGGCGGCATGGCGCGCGCCCGCTACACCGTCGTGCTGAACGGCGCGCGGACCGTGGCGGAACAAGCGGTCACTGCGGGGCGGTTGGCGCCGTTCGCCCGGCCGGCGCTGGTCAACGGAACCGCCGGAGTCGTCGCCGTTGCGGGCGGCCAAGTGTTGTCGGTGATGGGCTTCACCGTGACGCACTCGAAGATCGTCGCTATCGACGTGCTCTACGATCCCGACCGCCTAGCCGACCTCGACCTGGCAGTCCTCGACGACTCGCAGGCGGCAAACGGCGCGGCGGAAAGCACTTGAGGTTGACGCAGCGGCATTTCCTAGCGTCGGCGGCATGGCCCGCAGGAACCACCTCAGCCGCGCGAAGCTGCAGCTTGACGCCGGCAACGCGTCCATGATGGAGCTGGGCAAGATGCTCGGCCCCATCGGCGTGAACCTGGTCGACGTCAAACGGACCTACGACGCGGCCACCGCCGGCCAGCGTGGCGAGATCGTCCCTGTGGTCGTCACGGTGTTCGAAGACAAGTCCTTCGAGCTCCGCTACGCCACGCCGCCGACGTCGTTCCTGATCCGCCAGGAGCTCGGCATCGACCGTGGCTCCTCGCAGCCCGGCCACCACGGCGCGCCACAGCTGAGCGAGGACGCGCTGCGCCGGGTCGCGGAGCGCAAGCTGGCGGACCTCAACACTGACGACATCGAAACTGCGATGCGCATCGTCAGCGGCACGGCTCGTTCGATGGGCGTCGGCATCACAACCTGAGCTACTCGCAGGCGACGCCGTCGTTGTCTGCGTCGAGCTTGTAGACGTCCGAGCCGATGACGCGGACGGGGCCGCGGACATACGCCGGACCGTCTCCGGAGCCACCGGCGCAGTCCACGTCCCTCGCGATCGGCACGCAGCCGCTGTAGTTCGAGTTGCACGTCGGGGCCGGCGCCGGGTCGGCACGCGGTGCGGGCGCCGGCTTGGGCGTGACCGGCTTCTGAGTCGCGGCGGGAGGCTGTACCGAGTCCGCCGGCAGCTGAGTCGCCGGGGCCGGTGACAGTGGGACGACGGCCTCGCCCGCGGAGACCGGCGCGGTCGTCACCGTTGGCGCTGCCGTCGGCGTGCTGTCGCGCGGCGTACTGATCGCCGCGATGAGCATGAGCGCGCCCACGACGGCGGCTCCGATCCAGTGC
>JACDBJ010000319.1 GCA_013695005.1 Pseudonocardiales bacterium | reverse complement strand
CAGCAGGACGGTGTCATCGCCGGCGATGGTTCCCACCACGTCGTGCAGCGCCGCCCGGTCCAGCGCGCTGGCCAGGAACTGGGCGGCGCCCGGCGGGGTGCGCATCACGGCCAGGTTGCCGCTGGTGTCGACCGAGACGAGCAGCTCGCCGATCAACCTGGCCAGCCGCGTCGTGCCGCCCTGGACGCCCCGAACCGGGCTGCCGTCCTCCGGGATCAGGTAGATCGGCGCCCCACCGTCGACCCCCCGCAGCTTCACCGCGCCGAGCTCGTCGAGGTCGCGCGACAGCGTGGCCTGGGTGACCGTGAGGCCCTCGCCGTGCAGCAGCGCGGCCAGCTCGGTCTGGCTGCGGACGGCCTGCTGCCCGATCAGCTCGACGATCCGCGCCTGCCGGGCCACCCGAGTTGGGGTGCTCATCGCCGGGACCGCTCGCTCTGGTCCAGCAGCCAGGTCAGCAGGCCCTTCTGTGCATGCAGCCGGTTCTCCGCCGCGTCCCAGACGGCGCTGGCCGGTCCGTCGAGGACGTCGTCGGTGATCTCCTGGCCGCGATGTGCCGGCAGGCAGTGCAGGACGATTGCCGACGGGTTCGCCCGGGCGAGCAGCGCGGAGTTGAGCTGCAACGGCTGGAACGGGCCGACCCGGTCGCGGCCGTCGTCCTCATGGCCCATGGAGATCCAGGTGTCGGTGACGAGCACGTCGGCGCCGTCCACCGCGGCGCGCGCGTCGGTGTGCAGCTCGACGGCCCCGCCGGTCTCGACGCCGCGTTGCTTCGCGTCGCGCACGACGTCGGGGTCGGGCTGGAACCCCTCCGGCGCCGCGATGCGCACGGTCAACCCCGCTGTCGTACCGCCGAGAAGCAGCGAGTGCGCCATGTTGTTCGCACCGTCGCCGAGGTAGGTCAGTGTGAGGCCGGCCAGCTTCCCGTGCCGCTCGCGGATCGTCTGCAGGTCGGCCAGCACCTGGCAGGGGTGGAACTCGTCGGTCAGGGCGTTGACCACCGGGACGCTGGACGCGGCAGCCATCGCCGCGATCCGCGCCTGCGCCGACGTGCGCCAGACGACGGCATCGACGTAACGCGAAAGCACCCGCGAGGTGTCCTCGATGGTCTCGCCCCGGCCGAGCTGGCTCATGCTGGCGTCGACGATCAGCGGGTTGCCGCCCAGCTGCGCGATGCCGACCTCGAAGGACAGCCGGGTCCGCGTCGAGCTCTTGTCGAAGATCACCGCGACGGCCTTGGGACCGGCCAACGGCAGGTGCCCGAGCGGCTCGCGCTTGCCCGCGTCGGCGAGGTCGAGCACCTCGGCCTGCTCGGCCGGGCTCAGGTCGTCGTCGCGCAGGAAATGCCGGATCACGACGGGCCCTGCCCCGAGGCATGCGTGGCGGCGTCGAGGATCGTCGGCAGCGAGGTGAGGAACTCGCGCGCCTGGTCGTGGCCGAGGATCAGCGGCGGGGCGAGCCGGAGGCGGTCCGGGCCGGGGTTGTTGACCAGGAAGCCGGCGTCGCGGGCGGCGCTGGCGACGGCGCCGGAAGCCGGCGCGGTCAGGCCGACGCCGATCAGCAGGCCGGCGCCGCTGACGTGGTCCACCAGCGGGTGGCCGACGGCCTCGATGCCGGCGGCGATCTCCTTGCCGACGGCCTCCGTGTGCGCGAGCAGCCCGTCCGCCTCGATCGTGGCCAGCACCGCCAGCGCGGCCGCGCAGCAGACCGGGTTACCGCCGAACGTCGTGCCGTGCTGGCCGGGCTCCAGCAGCTCACCTGCGCGGCCGATCCCGATGCACGCCCCAATCGGCATGCCGCCGCCGAGGCCCTTGGCCAGCGTCACCACGTCCGGGGTGATCCCGACACGCTGGTGTGCGAACCAGCTGCCGGTGCGGCCGATGCCGGTCTGCACCTCGTCCAGCACGAGCAGCGCGCCGCGGGCGGCGGTGATCTCGCGAGCGGCCTGCAGGTAGCCCTCCGGTGGCACGATCACGCCGGCCTCGCCGAGGATCGGCTCCAGGAAGACGGCCGCGATGTCGGAGTCGACGGCGGCGTCGAGTGCGGCGACGTCGCCGAAGGGGACGTGGGTCACGCCGGGAGGCATCGGTTCGAACGGCGTGCGCTTGGCCGGTTGGCCGGTGAGGGCGAGCGCGCCCATCGTGCGGCCGTGGAAGGCGCCTGCGGCGGCGATCATCTTCGGCCGGCCGGTGCGGCGGGCGATCTTGAACGCCGCCTCGACGGCCTCGGTGCCGGAGCTGCAGAGCAGCACCCGGCCTGCTCCGGTGGCTCCGAGCAGGTCGAGCAGCCGCTCGGCGAGCTCGATGGGGCGCTCGGACATGTAGAGGTTGGACGTGTGGCCCAGCGTGGCGACCTGCCCGGACACCGCGGCCACCACCGCGGGGTGGGCGTGGCCGAGCGCGTTGACGGCGATCCCGGCCAGCAGGTCGAGGTAGCGCCGGCCGTCGGCGTCCCACACCTCGGCGCCCGCACCGCGAACCAGCGCCAGCGGCGGGGTGCCGTAGTTGTTCATCAGCGCCGACCGCCAGCGCTGGGTGAGCTGCTGCCCGCTCACCGGTGTGCTGACGGGCGTGCTCACGGGACCACCATCGTTCCGACTCCCTCGCTGGTGAAGATCTCCAGCAGCACCGAGTGCGCCAGCCTGCCGTCGATCACGTGCGCCTGCGGGACCCCACCGCGCACCGCCCGCAAGCACGCCTCCATCTTCGGCGCCATCCCGGTCTCGATCCGCGCGAGCATCGGGGCGAGCTGCTCGGCGGTGATCTCGCTGATGATCGACGTGGGGTCTGGGTAGCGGGCGTAGAGGCCCTCGACGTCGGTGAGCATCACCAGCTTGGACGCGTCGAGCGCGACGGCGAGCGCGGCGGCGGCGCTGTCGGCGTTGATGTTGTAGACGGTGCCGTCGGCGTCGGGGGCGACGCCGGCCACCACCGGGATGCGGCCGGCGCGGACGATGTCGAGCACCGCGTCGGGATTCACCTGCACGACGTCGCCGACCAGCCCGATGTCGACCGCGGCGCCGTCCACCAGCGCGGTGCGGCGCTCGGCGCGGAACAGGCCGGCGTCCTCACCGGACAGGCCGACGGCGTACGGGCCGTGCGCGTTGATCAGGCCCACCAGCTCGCGGCCGACCTGGCCGACGAGCACCATCCGCACGACGTCGATGGTCTCCGGCGTGGTGACCCGCAGCCCGCCGCGGAACTCCGCCGGCAGGCCGAGCCGGTTGAGCATGGCGCTGATCTGCGGCCCGCCGCCGTGCCCGACGACGGGGCGGATGCCGGCCAGCCGCAGGAACACCATGTCCTGCGCGAAGGCCCGTTTGAGCTCGTCGTCCACCATGGCGTTGCCGCCGTACTTGATCACCACGATCTGGTCGTGGAAGTGCTGCAGCCAGGGCAGCGCCTCGGTCAGCACGCCTGCCTTTGCGCCGGCGTCGGCGAGCCGGTCACCGTTCGTGCCGGCCGCGGCCGCCCCGCCATGATCGCTGTTTGTGGAGGCGAACGTTCGCTGAGCGAACGTTTCGCTCCCCAAACCGTGATCTTGAACGGCCGACGGGGCCTGCTCAGGAGGAGTAAGCACTGTTCTCCTCCACGTAAGCGTGCGACAGGTCGGTGGTCAGGATGTCCGCAGCGCCGTCGCCGATGCCGAGGTCGATGACGATCTCGACCTCCTGGCCGGTGAGATCGGCCTTGGACCGGTCCCCCGCCGCCACGCCGCCGTGGCACAGCGTCACGCCGTTGATCGTGATCCCCAGCGTGTCGGGGTCGACCGCCGCGGGCGCGTTGCCCACCGCCATCGCGATCCGCCCCCAGTTCGGGTCGGAGCCGAACAGCGCGGTCTTGACCAGGCTGTCCCTCGCCACTGTATGACCCACGGCGAGCGCGTCGTCCTCGCTGGCCGCGCCGCGCACGACCACGGTGACGAGCTTGGTCATGCCCTCGGCGTCGGCCTGCAGCTGGCGCACGAGGTCGTCGCACACCGCCGTGACCGCGGCGGTGAATGCCTGCTCGTCCGGCCGTATCCGGGACGCGCCGGACGCGAGCAGCAGCAGCGTGTCGTTGGTCGACGTGCCACCGTCGACGTCCAGCCGGTTGAACGTCCGGTGCGTGGCAGTAAGCAGAGCTGCTCTGAGTACCTCCACGCCTACGTCGGCATCGGTAGTGAGTACCGCGAGCATCGTCGCCATCGACGGCGCGATCATGCCGGCGCCTTTGGCGAAGCCGCCGACGGTGAAGCCGCTCGGGTCGCGGTGGACGGCCTGCTTGGCGCGCGTGTCGGTGGTGAGGATGGCGGCCGTCGCGGTGTCCCCGGCGTGCTGGGTCCGGTCGAGCTCGAGGAACGCGGTTGTCACGCCCGTCAGCAGCTTGGCCTGCGGCAGCTGCTCGCCGATCAGGCCGGTGGAGCACACCGCGACCTCGCCCGCGCCGCAGCCCAGCTCGCCCGCCACGTGCTCGGCCGTGGCGTGCGTCGTCTGGAAACCCTGCGGCCCGGTGCACGCGTTGGCGCCGCCGGAGTTGAGCACGACCGCTCGCAGCTCGCCGCTGTCGAGCACCTGCATAGACCACAGCACCGGCGCCGCCTTGACCTTGTTGCGGGTGAACACCCCTGCCGCGGCGCGCGACGGACCGTCGTTCACGACGAGGGCGAGGTCCAGCCCGCCGGCCGTCTTGATCCCCGCGGCCACGCCGACCGCGCGGAACCCCTGCGCCGCCACGACACTCACGGCGCGATCCCCGCCAGCGGCAGGCCGGCCGTCTCGGGCAGGTCGAGCGCCAGGTTCATGCACTGGATGGCGCCGCCTGCGGTGCCCTTGGTGAGGTTGTCGATCGCGGCCACGGCGACCAGCCGGCGAGCATTCGGGTCGAGCGTCACCTGCAGGTGGACGGTATTGGCGCCCAGCGTGCCGGCTGTCGACGGCCACCCGCCGTCCGGCAGCAGGTGCACGAACGGCTCCTCGGCGTACGTGGCCTCATATGCCTCACGGAGCACCTGAGGTGGTGCGTCAGAGTGCGCAGAGCAGACGGCGAGGATGCCGCGCGGCATGGGCGCCAGCACCGGGGTGAAGCTGACGGTCACACCGCGGCCGGCGGCGGCGCCGAGGTTCTGGATCAGCTCGGCGGTGTGGCGGTGGGTTCCTCCGACGCCGTACGCGCTGACTGCGCCCATCACCTCGGCGCCGAGCAGGTGTGGCTTGAGCACCTTGCCCGCGCCGGACGTGCCGGAGATCGCCGTCACGGCCAGGTCCGGCTCGACGAGGCCACCCACCAGCGCGGGTGCCAACGCCAGGCTGATCACCGTCGGGTAGCAGCCGGGCACGGCGATGCGGCGGGCGCCGCGCAGCTTGTCCCGCTGCCCGGGCAGCTCCGGCAACCCGTACGGCCAGCTTCCCGCGTACTCGCCGCCGTACCAGCGCTCCCAGGCGGCGGGGTCGGCCAACCGGTGGTCGGCCCCGCAGTCGATGACGACGGTGGCCTGGTCCAGCTCCGCGGCCAGTGCGGCGGAGTGCCCGTGCGGGAGCGCTAGGAACACCACGTCGTGTCCGGCCAGCGCCGCGGCGTCCGTGTCGCCGAGCACCCGATCGGCCAGCGGAACGAGGTGCGGCTGGTGTTCACCGAGCCGGGTCCCTGCGCTGCTCCCGGCGGTCAACGCCCCGATCTCGACGTCCGGATGGGCGAGCAGCAACCGGAGCAGCTCACCCCCGGCGTACCCGCTCGCTCCCGCCACAGCAACTCGTACCATGAGAATGACTATGCAACAAGATGTAAGAGAATTCAACCGAGAGGTCCCGGGTTGCGTGGGATCGATGCCATTGCTGTTCGGACAAGATCAAAGAGCAACCATGTCGATCTGACGATCGCTGGGCCGACGCGGTTGCACACGTTGTCGGCGTGCGGTCATACGGTGCAGGCATGACCGTCCCGGCCCGACTGCACATCGTCACCCTCGCGGTGGCGGACCTGCCCACGTCGGTGGGCTTCTACTCCGCACTCGGCTGGCGCAAGGCGTCTTCCTCCTTCGAGGAGATC
>JACDBJ010000298.1 GCA_013695005.1 Pseudonocardiales bacterium | reverse complement strand
CGTCTAGGCATCCCGTCGGGCAGGTGTGCAGAGCGGTGAGTTAGGCCCGCCGGCCCGGTCGGTAGCATGCGTCGTCGGTCGGTAGCTGCGACTAACTCGAACGGGTGGACTCGGCATGGATGGGCCTGCGGTCGACCGGGAGCCTGCCCCGGTGAGCCGCCGCCGATTCGCCCCGAGCCTCGAGCTCAACGCCCTGGCGCTGATGGCCGCCACCGGGATCACGGCACTGGTCGGACTGGGCTTCTGGGCGGTCGCAGCGCGGTTGCCGGCCTCAGAGGTCGGTCGGGCGTCCGCCGTCCTGTCGACCGCCACGATGCTGAGCCTGCTGGCGAGCTCCAACATCGGGTTGCTCTTCAGCCGGGTCCTCGCGTCGGCCGGCGGGAAGTCCAGGTCGGTGGTGCTTGCCGGCTACGGCGCGGCCACCGGGATCGGCGCCATCCTCGGCGTCGGCTTCGTCCTGTTCATCCCCAACGACGCGCTCTTCGACTCCTGGCTGGACAGAGCGACGTTCCCCCTGCTCGTGGTCCTGTTCTGCATCTTCGTCCTGCAGGACTGGGTGCTCATCGGCCTCCGAGCAGCGCGGTGGGTGCCGCTCGAGCAGCTGCTGTTCGCACTGGCCAAGCTGGGGCTGCTGGTGTTGTTCTCCGCCCTGGTGCTGGACGGCGGGATCGTGCTGGCCTGGGCGATACCGTGCCTGTTGACGGTGCTGATCATCAACCCGCTGCTGCTGGGGCGTGTGCTGCCCAACCGACCGCCGCCGGCGAGCGGAGCCGCCGAGATGCCGAGCCGCCGAGGTCTCGGGATCATCTTCCTTGCCGAGTACGCTACCGGCGCAATGGCTGTCGTGATCCCATTGTCGCTGCCGCTGATCGTCGTGTCGCAGCTGGGGACTCAGGCCAACGCGTACTATGCGCTGCCGTGGTTGATCGCCGAGTCACTCGGCGTGCTGATCTGGAACATCAGCTCGTCGTATATGGTGGAGGCTTCGCACGACGGGCCGCAGATCGCCGCGCTGATGCGCCGGACGTTCCGGCTGAGCTTCCTGGTCGGCGGCCTTGGGGTGCCGTTCCTGCTGGTCGCGGCACCATGGCTGCTCTCGTTCCTCGGTCCGGACTACGCCGCTGAAGGAACCACGGTGCTGCGGCTGATGGTGGCGGCGATTCCCTTCACGATCATCGTGCTCATGTACGTCACCACCTCCCGGGTGAAGAACCAGATGGGTCGAGTCGTCGCGATTCAGCTGCTGAGCGCAATCATGGTGATCGGGCTGGCGCTGGCTCTCATCCCGAGACTGGGAATCGACGGGGCGGGCTGGGCCTACCTCATTGCGGAGGCCATCGCCGCCGCGATCGTGATCGTCCCGCTGATCCGGTTCATGCGCGCGAACCAGGTCTCGCTCCTGCGCAAGCCCCCGCCGGTGACCGAGCCGGTACCGGTGCCGGCCTCAACGAACATAGCGCGCGCCGCCGCGGACGCCGTGACCGAACGTACTTAATGTTAGAGATAGGGAAGGGCTGAGGACGTGACACCGATCCGACCGCAAGGGCAGGGGATCGAGGACAACGCCGACCGCCGGCTGCGTGTGCTCGTCGTGATCCATCACCTCGAGATCGGCGGCAGCCAGATGGCCGCCATCGACCTCGCCTCCGGTGTCCACGACCTGGGTCACGAGGTCCTCGTCGCGGGCCCACCCGGGGTTCTCCTCGACGTGATCAAAGACCGTGGCCTGCGTTTCGAGGCGCTGGAGTACGACTTGCCCGGCCGGGCCGTTAGGCGTGCGATACCGGGCTATCGCCGGTTGCTCGAGGTGACCCGGGCTTTTGGACCGGACCTCGTGCACACCTACGAGCTGACCCCGTCGCTGCTCACGTTCGTCGGAGCGCACTTGCGCGACCGAGTCCCGATGACGATGACGGTCAACAGCATGGCCGTCCCGGATTTCATGCCGGGCTCGGTTCCGCTGCAGGTGTGCAGCCCGCTGATCGCCTCCGAGATCCGCAAGCGCAGCGGATCCGTTGGGGTGCTCGAGATCCCCACCGACTGCGTGGCGCAGTTCCCCGACTATCCCGGCGGCAGCGAGTTTCGCTCCGAGCTTGGCGTAGCACCAGACGAGCTCATGGTGGTGGTGGTCAGCCGCTTCGCGCGCGCGCTGAAGCAGGAGGGGCTGGAGACCGCCGTCCGTGCCGCCGCGCGGCTCGCGCCGCGGCACCGCATGCGCCTGGTGCTGGTGGGCGACGGCC
>JACDBJ010000280.1 GCA_013695005.1 Pseudonocardiales bacterium | reverse complement strand
CAGCGTCCACGAGAGCCTCCAGCTCATCGTTTGGGTTAGAGCGCTGATCTTGGGCACCCTCCACCACTCTTCAGCGCGTGCCGCGCCGCCCGGACCCCTTGGAATCGTTCATCTAGGACCGGCGGTGATCAGCCACCGCGGCCCGCACCGCCCGGGGATCGTGATCATCCTCTGCCGGTTCGGAAGGCGGGTCCGCGGGCGGGCCGGTACCCGTCGGCAGGAAGATCGTGAGTGTGGTGGGGGACGAGGAGGTGAGCTGCAAGCGCCCGCCCTCCGCCTCGACGAGCCGCCGGGCGAGGGCGAGGCCGATGCCGTGGCCATCCGCGTCCGGTTCGAGCTTCTCGAAGATGTCGGGACCCGAACCGCCGACAATCCGGCCTTGATCGGCGACGTCGATAGCGACGGCCTCGTCGATGTCCCGCACACCGACGGTCACCGTGCCGATGCCGAGCTCGGTGGCGTTGCCCAGCAGGACGGTGAGCACTTGGCGGATAGCGGCCGTCGAGGCCTCGACCCTCGGGAGGTCGGGGTCCACGCTGAACCGCATGGCGCGTCCCTTGCTCCCCAGCCGGGGTCCCCACACCTGCTGCACCTCGTGCAGGAGGGCCGGCAGGTCCAGCACCCCCTTCTGCCGATTGCCCCGAGCGAGCGCGAGCAGGTCGACGATCGTCCGCTCCAGCCGGTCCACCTCGGCCAGGCTGGCACGGATCGCAGCCGAGTGATCGGAGCGGGGGGACCGCAGCGCGGCCTCGAGCCGGAGCTGGAGCCCCGTCAACGGGGTCCTGAGCTGGTGGGACGCCTCTGCGGAGAAGGCCCGCTCGCGAGCCAGCAGGGCGTCCAGGCGACCGGCCGTGGCGTTGAGGGCTGAGCGGACCTCGTCGACCTCGACAATGCCCACGACGCGCTTCTCGATGCTGAAGTCGCCGTCACCCAGCCGCAGTGCGGCCCGGGCCAGCTCCTCGACGGGGTCGGCGAGGCGAGCGGCCTGGCGGCGCGCGAGCAGCAGGGTCGCGAGCAGCGCGGCGGCGGCGAGGCCGAACATCTCGACCCACCGTACGACGGTGCGGGCCATCGCCTCGGTCCTGGGGGCGGATGCACGGAGGACGCCGACAACGTCGCCGTCGTTCGTGATGGGCACGGTGACGGCCAAGTCCTCGCCGGCCTGCCCCGTCCGCACTTCCTGGGTCCGGACGGCCTCCCGGACGAGCTCGTCGGCCAGCTGTGGTCCGTCGCCGACGAGCTTGGGCCCTCTCGGGTCGTAGAGCGCCGCGTAGACATTGTCGCTGTCCCACGTGGGCAGGGGCACCTCTCCGGCGCGCACCTGGTCTGAGATCTCACTTGCGACGAGGTGCGCGGAGCGCTCCAGCTCGGCGAACTCGATGCGCTCGTAGAAGCGCCCGGCGACGATCGCGAGCGGCAGGACAAACAGGCTGATAGCGACGGTCGAGACGAGCACGGTGAGCAGGACGATCCGCTTGCGCACCGCGTGCTCCCTCCCGCCGTCCGGCCGCTGTCACGGCCGCCGCGCCAGGTTCATCATGCCCCGCCGGGTGCCCGTGCAAGACTGGCCGCCCTCCGCTGCGGTAGGTCGAGCCTGCAGTTCATCGAGTTTGGGGGCGTGGGTCCGGAGCCGCTGACGACGCCCATGCTCGGTCAGGTAAGGAGAGTTCGTGCAGTGCTCAACGGTTCGCCCGTCCGAGCTGGGACCGGCGGAGCTAGACCGCTGGCGGGAGCTACGGGTCGCGCACGGGGGCTACCGCAACCCCTTCCTGTCCGCCGAGTTCGCCTGCGGCGCGCCCCCTCGACGATGCTTCCGCGGGCGGCGATGTGCCTGCGGGGGCGACCGATGGAGCAACTCGCAATACCCAGCGTATCTGTAATGCCGTCCCCGACTACGACGATGGGCAGTCGAGACCTGTGCGCAAGGGAGCGAAGAGTGCCAGACGGACGTCGAGCATGAAACGGCCCAGAGAGTGATCCTTCTCGAGTTCAACGAGTTGAGCCCCCGCCTGCTCGACCGCTTCATCGGTGAGGGACATCTCCCTGCGTTCCGCGCGTTCCGTGACGCGTCGGTCGTGTTCACCACGGACGCGGGTGAAGACCCGCCCCGCCTCGAACCGTGGATCCAGTGGCCCACCGTGCACAGCGGGCTGCCGTATGCCGAGCACGAAGTATTCGCCCTTGGCGACGGCCGCCGCAGGCTGAAGCAACCGCTGCTTGGTGACGTGCTCTCCGCTGCCGGCATCCCGGTCGGGATCTTCTCGTCGATGAACCTCAGCTACAGCCACCACCCCGGTGACGGCGGCTACATCGTCCCGGACCCGTGGGACATCGAAGGCCAGGCCTATCCGGGGTCCCTTCAGCCGTTCTACGAGACTGTGTCTGCGATGGTGCAGGAGTCCTCGCGGGACGGGGTTCCTGGCCCGGCGCAGCTGGCGAAGTTCGGCCTCTTCCTGCTGCGCAACGGAATGCGTCCGGCTACGGTCAAGGCTGCGATCAAGCAGCTGGTCCACGAGAAGCGCACAAGCGGGGGCAAGTGGCGGCGGGCTTCGGTGCTTGACGCGCTGAGCTACGACGTCTTCCGCCACCTCAACAAGCGCTACGACGTTCGCTTCGCCACGTTCTTCTCTAACAGCACCGCGCACTACCAGCACTATTTCTGGCGCGACATGGAGCCGGAGCTGTTCGCGAAGCAGGGCGACGGCGAGCACGCTGACGCCATCCTGCACGGTTACCAGAGCATGGATGCCCTGCTTGGGCGGATCATGGCCGACAACTCGCTGCTGGTACTCGCCACAGCTCTGTCCCAGGAGGCGTGGATCGACGCAGAGAAGCGCACGTTCCGTCCGCGCGACTTCGCGGCGCTCTCAACCTTCGCCGGGGTCGTTGGCGGGGTTGCGAAGCCGATGATGGCCGAGCAGTTCCAGGTGGAGCTGCCGGACGAGGCAGCGGCGATCGACGCCGAGGGGAAGCTGAACCAGCTCGAGCTCGACGGGCAGCAGCTGCTCAAGCTCGACCGCCATGAGCGGACTCTGCAGGTCGGCTGCCGCAGTTCCGTCGGGCAGAAGGGCGCGCGGGTGACCAACGCGCGCACCGGCACCGCAGCGGCGTTCGACGACCTGTTCTATGCGATCCACACCACCCGCAGCGGCCGGCACCACCGCGACGGAGTGCTTTGGTTCCGCACCGGCGAGCACCGTGTCGTCGACGGACGTGTGGAGCTCACCGACATCGCACCGACGATCCTGGAGCACTTCGGCGTGGCGCAGCCGGCGTACATGAAGGGGCGGCCGCTGCCGCTTCGCGTCACCAGGAAAGTGCCCTGAAC
>JACDBJ010000279.1 GCA_013695005.1 Pseudonocardiales bacterium | reverse complement strand
CACCAGCACAAACCGCCACGGCCGCATCAGGGCCCGGCCCGGCGCGCCCTGACGGGCGGACATGCCGCGAGGAGCAGCTGGCTGGCTCATTGGGTGCGCTTCCCTCTCCGCGTGGCGCTACGGGGGCAGCGCCACCCAGCCCATCACGCCGACCCGGCAAGACTCGCCCGCTGAGGACGACAGACCAACAGACTCAGCCCGGCTGTGGCGGTCGTAGCCACGGGGCCGGTCAGGACTCGGCGGTAGGCAGACCCGCGAGACGCCGAACGGTGCGCAGCCCGATCGGGGTACCCGGCCAGTGCCGCTCCAGCGCGTCCGAGCCCGCCGTGCGGGTCACCGAGCGCAGCGCGAGCGCGACAACGATCGCGTCGTCGGCGTAGCCCAGAACCGGAATGAAGTCCGGGACCAGGTCGATCGGCATCAGCAGATAACCCAGCAACAACCACAGGCGGATACGCACCCCGCGCGGCAGCGCGGGATCGGCCGCGAGCCGGCGCAACAGCCCGATCAGGTCCGGCAACAACCGCAGCGCGTCGCGGAGCCCGGTCTCACCCGGTGCGGTCCGCCACAGCACCACCAGCAGCACCACCCACAGCAGCACCAGCCCAGCCAGGACACCCAGCAGGACCTGCCACCACTGGTTCACGATGCCCATCCTGGCGCAGCAGCATCCATTGAGAGCTGCGTGCCGGGCATCGCTGGCATGCGGGCCATGGTTGTGGTTGGGGCGGGCTGCCCGGTTGTCATCGGGTAATGAGGTCGGCGAGCTGGTTCGGGTATTCGTCGATGATGGATGTCCGGCGGCGGCGGTGGCCAGCGGCAGGCAGGCGGCGGCACTGAAGTTGGTGCCGGCCCACGACCACGGTCGGGTCGCCCGCCCCGGCGGTGACCACATGGGTCGAGGCCCCATGGGCGGTCACTACCCGGCGTTGGAGCGGTGTCGGCCGGGTGTCGAGCTGGTCATGACACCACCGGGCGATGGCGTCACGACCGCGGGCGCTGCGGTAGATCATCCGAACGCCGGGTGCCCGGCGCCGATCTCGTCCTGCCTCCGCGACGCGCTCAGTGTGGGTCATCGTGGTGCTGAGCTGTCGGTGGGCAGGTCAGGGGCGCAGGCGAGCTGAAGTTGGCGGCGTCAGCCTGTCGTGTCGCCAGGGCCGCAGGGCGAGGTCGGTGGCGTTGCGCAGCAGTCGGCGGCGTTCGTCGATGTCGTCCGGCCCGGCGCCGTCGAAGTCCCGGTCGATCATGGCTTGGATCGCACCGGTGACAGCGCCGACGAACGCGCCGACGACCGCTGCGGCGCTGACCTCGTCGAGTTCGGTCGGGTGACCTGGTCACAGGCTGAAATGCCAAATGGCCAGAATGCGCATCCGATGCAATGTCCCGGCCTTACCGGCGCAATGCAGGTATTCGAACGGTCCGAATGCCTGTTGCCGCGCTCGCGCACCAGCTGGGTTCGGTCCGGCGCGGCGGCGCGGCAGGCCGGCCGAAACCGGCCGCCGGCGAGATCTGTCCGTTGGTCGAGGCGATCGCGGGCAGCCGTTCGACATCCGGCTGGATCCGCTGGGCCGACGCGAACGCAGCAAGCCATGTGTGGTTGGGGTCGATGAGCTGGACTGGCGGGTCATCGCGAACTGCTGCGGGAGGGTCGCTAATCAGTGAGCGCGGGTCAGTTTCCGGGCGGGTTCGGGTCGGGCGGGTCTGTTGGCGTTGCTTGCGCGGTGGTGTAGCGCGCCGCGAGTGCGGTCGCTGCTGCGCTGAGTTCGGGGGCTTGGTCGGGGTCGATGTGGAAGTCAAGGCCGAGCGCGCCGAGGTAGACCGCGAGCAGCTCGGCGCTGTGGGCGCCGGCATCGAGCAGACTGGTGTGGTCATCGACGGGCTCGACGACCCAGGCGCCGGTGGGGATGCGGGCGGTGACGATGTCGGCGGGTGCGTCGATCACGACGCGTGCGCGATAGTTCCACAGGGCGATCATCCGGCCCTGGGTGACGAACGCGTGGAGGTTTGGCCCGGGTGGTTCGCGGGGGGTGAAGCGGGGGCCGGCGGGGATGCGCGGGTTGAGGCGGTCGACCCGGAAGCTGCGCCATTCGTCACGGTCGAGGTCGTAGGCGACCAGGTACCAGCGTCCGCTGACGTGGACCAGGCGATGAGGCTCTACCCGTCGGCTGCTGGTGCCTCGGTGGCGGTCTTCGTAGTCGAAGCGCAGCTGGTCGGTGTGCCGGCAGGCCGCGGCGACAGCGACGAGGGTCTCAGGTGGGACGGGGTCGCGCTGGTTGGGCACGGTCTCGGCGACCGCAGTGAGTGTGCTGAGCCGGTGGCGCAGGCGGGCAGGCAGCAGCTGCTCGAGTTTGGCTGCGGCACGCAGGGCGTCGTCGCCGATGCCGGCGACGCCGGATGTTGCGGCTGTGCGCAGCGCGATGGCCACGGCGATGGCCTCGCTGTCGTGGAGGAGCAGCGGGGGGACGGTGGCCCCGGCGCGCAGCCGGTAGCCGCCGCCGGCACCAGAGGTGGCGTCGATGTCGTAGCCGAGAGTGCGCAAACGCTCGACATCGGCTCGCACGGTGCGAGTGCTCACCTCGAGGCGCTCGGCCAGGGCCGCTCCGGACCACTGCTGGTGGGCTTGCAGTAGTGACAGCAGCCGTAGCAGTCGGGCGGCGGTGTCGAGCATGTCGCCAAGAATCCCAGCCACCGCGGAAGCCACCGTTCCGCGGTCCTTGTCAGAGTGCGGTCATGGCCAACTCGACCCCTACTGTGTTTGCTCGGCCGCTGGCCGGCGTCGGCGCGCTGGTGACCGGTGGCTCCCGCGGCATCGGTCGCGCGATCACCACCCGGCTGGCCGCCGACGGCGCTGCGGTGGTCTTCACTTACTCCACCCAGGCTCAGGCAGCCGAGGAACTCGTCGCAGAAGTCACCGCAGCCGGCGGTTGGGCGCGATCGCTTCAGCTCGACCTCCGCGAGCACACCCGCTTCGATGACGTGTTCACCACAGCTGAGCAGGCATTCGGCGAGGCGGGCGCCCGCGGACTGGGTGTCGTGGTCGCCAACGCCGGGGTCGCCGCCCATGCTCCGATCGATGAGGTCGACGGCCACGAGTGGGACCGGGTCATGGACATCAACGCCAAAGGCACCTTCCTCACCGTTCAGCACGCCGCTGCCCACATGCTCGACGGTGGGCGCATCGTCACCATCTCCACCATCGGCACCGCATGGCCCAGCCCCGGCGAAGCCGTCTACGCGGCCAGCAAGGCCGCAGTCGAGCAGATCAGCCGGGTGGCCTCCCGCGAGCTCGGCCGGCGCGGCATCACCGTGAACACGATCTGCCCAGGGCCGACCGACACCGACCTCCTGCGAGCCGGCGCATCACCCGATGCCCTCGACGGCGCCGCGGCCATGACCGCCCTCGGACGAATCGGCCAGCCCGGCGACATCGCCGACCTCGTAGCGATCCTCGCCCACCCTGACACCCGCTGGCTCACAGGCCAGGTCATCCGCGCCGACGGAGGACTCACATAGCCGGCGCTCCTGGATTGCCCGTCCAAGCCAATGCGGTCACCCCTCTAGTCCAGTCTGAGCAGGGCCCTGAAGCAGAAATCAGCGTGACTGTCCGGCCGATGTTGATACCCCCCTGGTATATGGCGCAGTGCAGATATTCGAACCGTCTGAATGCTCGCTGCGGGTGCGCGGTCTGAACATCAGTCGTTCCTGTTGCATCAGGTTGTCCTGTTGCTTAGTCTGTGGTCGTGACCGCAACGGCAGGTGTCGAGCTGTCCCTTGCGGCAGGGCGGCTGTTGAAGGTGCTGGGTGATCGGACTCGCTTGGCCCTGTTGCGGCGCCTGAGTGAGGGACCGGCGACGGTGAGCGAGCTGAGCGCGGCGTTGGGCAGCCCACCTCAGAGTCGGATCAGTAACCACCTGGGGTGTCTGCGTTGGTGCGAGCTTGTGACCAGCGAGAAGGTCGGCCGCAATGTGATCTACCGGCTCGCCAACCCAGGTGTGTTCGCCTTGATCGAGCTGGCGTGTGAGGTTGCCGCCCCGCATGCCGAGCACTTGGCGAGTTGCACCCGCATCGGACCGGACTGGGTATGAGCATGCTGGAGCGCACCTCGTGTTGTGTGTCGATTCTTGACTTGGCGGCACCGCACGCTGCCGAGATCGACCAGCTGCGCCGGGCCGCGTTCCGAGCGTTGCGGTCCGGCACGCCAGCTCGGCTGAGTGAGCTGGCTGCTGAAACGGGGCATGACCTCTCTCAGGTCCGGGATGCCGTGGGGCAGCTTGTCGCAGCCGGTGTCGCCACGGTCGATGGCGAGCTGGGCGGTGACCCCTTGGTGGTTGGTGCTGAAGGTTTGACGGTGGCCGCCACCTCTCACCGGCTGCTGCTGGAGGGTAAACATCTTCATACCTGGTGCGGGTTCGACACTGTGGGCATTCCCGCTGCCCTGGCCGTGGACGCTG
>JACDBJ010000225.1 GCA_013695005.1 Pseudonocardiales bacterium | reverse complement strand
CCACTGGCGTGCCCTGGTGCCAGTCACCATCACCCGCACCGGGCGCGATGACCAGCGCGTCGTGCCCGCCGCGCCGCAGGTGCTCCAGCACCCGCAGCACCGAGTTCGTCACGCCGTTGACCGTCGGGAGGAAGCACTCGGAGACGATCGCAACCCTCACGTGGCAGACGCTCCCCTGATGGACGCCTGGTCATCCGACCACGACGTGACGGGTCCCCGAACACCGCGCCAACATCTGGGTGTTTGTGCAGCTATCGGCAACACGTCATCTGCGTGCCGTGCCCAGGACACCCAACGGGGCGACGCTCGGGACGTATGAAGGTCCTGCGCTCCGCCGTTGCAGCCGGCGCGCCGACCGGGCCGAGCCAACCCATCCCGCCCGGCCTGCTCACCCGGGCTCTCGAGGTGGCCGGCCGGCTCGCCAACGACGCGGCCGAGGTGATCACTGCGACCGCCGGCGCCGGGCTCCGACCGTCCGGGGCAGGACCCAAGGACCACCCGTTCGACTGGGTCACCGACACCGACCGGACCCTCGAGCGCCACACCCGCCGGGTGCTTGCCGCCGAGTTCCCGCAGATCCCGGTCGTCGGCGAGGAGTACGGCAGCGACCCCGGTGCGGCCGGCGCCCCGTACCGCTGGGTGGTCGACCCGGTGGACGGCACGGCGAACTACGTGGCCGGCCTGCCCTGGTACGCCTACAGCCTGGCGTTGCTCGACGCCGAAGGACCGGTCGTCGGCGTGCTCGCCGACCCGAGCCGGGCGCAGATCTACGCCGCGGCGCGCGGACGAGGGGTGCGCGCCAACGGGGTGCCGGTGCAGGCCGCGATCCGCGGGGGTGCGCGCGGCTCCCTGGTGTGCACCGAGCTCGTCGGCGGGCGGCCGTGGTCGGGGATGGCGTCATTCCTGACCACCTGCGGTGACGCCCACACCGGCGTGCGGATCCTGGGCAGCTCGGCCCTGGCGATCGCACAGGTGGCGCTGGGGCATGCGGTCGCGGCGGTGCTGGACGGTTACGAAGAATGGGACGTCGCCGGCGCGCTCGCCCTGGCGTTGGAGTCCGGCGCCGTGGTGGTGGACCGCCGCGGGCGGCCCGACCCGATGCCGACCGACGGCCTGCTGGTCGCCGTGCCGGGCGCGCTGAGCGAGGTGCTGGGCTGGTGGCAGGCCGCGTGCGGCCCAGTCCTTCCGCGCCGTTCTGAGTGACACACTCGCGCGGTGGGTCCGGGAGCAGGCGCCGAGAAGCACCTGGTCGCCGGGCTGCTTCGTCGTCAAGGCCGTGTCCTGCTCTGCCATCGATCACCGGAGCGTCGTTGGTACCCCGACACGTGGGACCTGCCGGGCGGACACGTGGAGCAGGGCGAACAGCCACGCCAGGCGCTCGTCCGTGAGCTGCGGGAGGAGCTGGGAGCGGAGGTCGCGTCCCCGGGCGAACCCTTCGCCCAGATACAGGGTGAGGCTTTCCGGATGGACGTCTGGATGGTCGACGAGTGGGCCGGCGAAGTTACCAACAGAGCGCCGGAGGAGCACGACGACCTGGCCTGGATCGACGTCGAGGCGGCACGCCGGCTGCGGCTTGCCGACCCACGACTACTGCGGCTGGTCGAGAGTGCGCTCACTGCTGGGCGCGGCTGAGCTGGCGGCTCGTCTTTCGTCGCTGCAGCCACCAGGCCAGCGGCAGCGCGAGTGCCCACACCAGGGTCACGCCGAACAGGATCGGCAGCACCCCGAGGCTGGCGGTGCGGCCGAGCACCCGTACCCGGTCGGGGTCGGTGGTGTCGTACTCGACGCGGACGAAGTCGCCCGGCTCCAGCCCGCCGGGGTAGAAGACGCCGAACTCGGGCACGACGGCCTGGCCGTCCTGGGTGGTGAAGCGGACCAGCGTCCTGGAGAACCCTGAGCCTTCGAGCACCTCGGCGGTGGTGACCGCGGAGTGCTCGTTGATCAACGCGTCGTCGCGCGCGGCGCCGATCAGCACCAGCGCGCCCAGCACGGTGGCCATCGTCGCGATGCCGATCACCACCCACGGCAGCCGGCGGACAATCGGCATCACGACCGGCAGCACGAGGGCTTCCAGCTCGTCCAGCAGGCGTTTCGTCCCGCTTCTCACCCGTCCGAGCGTAGAGCGCGGGGGAGCCGGTGTGGCCAGCGCCTCGGCACGTAGGCGCGCATTGGGTGGCCGGGGCTCCTACGCTCGGGGTGTGACCACGGTTACGGTGCGCAGCGGGCTGCAGGTGCGCACGCGTGCGCTGCCCGACTACCGCGGCCCGCTGGTCGAGCTGCTCCCCGAGCCGGACGGCGCGCTGTGCTGGGTACGCGAGGGCGACGGCCTTGTCGGCTGGGGCGAGGCCGTGCGCTTCGAGTCCGAGGGTCCCGGCCGGTTCGCGGCCGCCGATGCGTGGTGGCGCTCGTTCGTCGGCCGGTTGGAGATCGACGACGAGGTCGGCATGCCCGGCACCGGGCCGGTGGCCTTCGCGAGCTTCGCCTTCGCGGCCGAGCCGGGCGGCTCAGTGCTCGTGGTGCCGCGCGTGCTGGTCGGGCGCCGCGACGGCGTCTGCTGGGTCACCGAGATCAAGGATCCGACGCCGCGGCATCGACCGGCCATCCTGATGTCGCCGGTGCCGCCGGCCCAGTCGGTGCGGTACGCGGACGGTGAGCTGCCGGTGAGCCAGTGGCGCACGGCCGTCGCCGAGGCGGCGCGCCGGCTGCGGGCGGGCGAGCTGGACAAGGTGGTGCTGGCTCACGACCTGCTGGCGCTGTCGGACAGCCCGCTGGACCCGCGGCACCTGCTGCGCGGCCTGGCCAGCCGCTACCCGAGCTGCTGGTCTTTCGCGGTCGACGGGCTGGTCGGGGCCACGCCTGAGCTGCTGCTGCGCCGAAGCGGGGTGGAGATCACCTCCCGGGTGCTCGCGGGCACGATCTGGCCGTCGGAGGCCGCGGACGGCGAGCTGAGGTCGACGCTGCTGGCCTCGGCGAAGGATCGCGACGAGCACCGGCTGGCGTTGGACTCCCTCGGCGCTGCGCTGCGCCCGGTTTGCGCCGAGCTGGCGCTGCCGGCCACCCCGTCGGTGATCGAGCTGCACAACGTGCTGCACCTGGCCAGCGACGTCCACGGGACGCTGCGGGCCGACGATCCACCGTCGCTGCTGCGGCTTGTCGAGGTCGTGCACCCCACGGCCGCGGTCGGCGGCACGCCTCGTACGGAGGCGTTGGAGCTCATCGGTGAGCTGGAGGGCATGGACCGGGGCCGCTACGCGGGTCCGGTCGGCTGGGTGGACGCCGCGGGCGACGGCGAGCTCGGGGTCGCGTTGCGCTGCGCACAGGTGTCGGGCAGCACCGCCAGGCTGTTCGCCGGCTGCGGCGTGATGGCCGGCTCCGACCCCGACACCGAAGTGCGCGAGGCGGCGGCGAAGCTGGTCGCGGTGCGCGAGGCGCTGGAGGGTCTGCGCTAGTTCGCAGCGTCTACCGCTTCGTTGATCGCGGCTCGAATGGCGGCGTGCCCGGCCCGCAGTGCCCCCCGTTCGGCCGGCACCTCCACTAGTCGCAGGCCTGGCTCGGGTTGGACGGCCTTGGCGAGCAAGTCCAGCTCCTCCAGACGCAGGTGCGGCATGCCGACGGCTGCGGCCAAAGCAGCGAAGTCGACCCCGTGCGCGGTGCCGAACACCCGCTCGAAGGCCCTCGCGTGTTCGGGGGCACCCTGTTCGAGCAGCGAGAACACACCGCCGCCGTCGTCGTTGAGCACCACGATCGTCAGCTGCGGGCGCGGCTCGTCGGGACCGATCACCAGCCCGGTGGTGTCGTGCAGCAACGTCAGGTCACCGAGCAGGGCGTACGCGGGTTCGCCGTGGGCCAGCGCGGCGCCGACCGCGGTCGAGACCGTGCCGTCGATGCCGGACACGCCCCGGTTGCTCAGCACGGTGAGCCCGGCGCGCGGCACCGCGGCCAGCGACACGTCGCGCACCGGGTTGGACGAGCCGAGCACCAGCTGGGCCCCGTCGGGCAGGGCCCCGACGAGGGCGCGGGCGAGCCGCAGCCCGGTGACGCCTGTGACCGCCTCGGGGTCGTCGAGGGCCTGGTCCAGGGCCCGCGACGCGGCCTCGTCGGCGTCCAGC
>JACDBJ010000224.1 GCA_013695005.1 Pseudonocardiales bacterium | reverse complement strand
CCGCCGGGCTGGACCCGGAGGCGATGCAGCTGGTCGACGACCCCAGCCGGGAGGCCGCCGTCGCGCTGGTCGGCCAGCCGGGGCTGATCCCGTTGGTAATCCTGCGTGGCAGCGGTGAGACCACCCGCACGCTGGCCGCGGAGGCGGCCCGGCACGGGGTGCGCACGCTGGCGCATGCCGACGGCGGCGGGGTGCTCTACGTTGACGCCGACGCCGAGCTGCGGCTGGCCGAGGAGCTGGTCGAGGACAGCGTGGACCGCCTCGGGGTGTGCAACCGGCTGAACCTGCTGCTGGTCGACACGCGGTGCTACGACGAGTACGTCCCCAAGCTCACCGCCATGCTGGAACGGATGGCCATCCGGGTGTCGGCTCCGCCGCACGCCCACCCGCTGGGCCACGAGTGGGCGCTGGACGCGGGTCGGGAAGCCACGGTCACGCTGGCCTCGGCTGACGGGCCGGCCGACGCGGCGGCGATCGCGAACCGGGAGACCTCGGGGCTGGCCGCCACGATCGTCACCACCAACCCGTCCGCCGCGCAGGAGTTCATCGACGCCTATGCCGGCACCGGCGCGTTCTGGAACGCCAGTACCCGCCTGCTGGACGGCTACAAGCTGCGCCGCGTCCCCGAGACCGGCATCAACGTCGACCACGTGCCCGGCCCGCGCGGCCCGGTCACCTTCCAGGACCTCTACCTCCGCCAGTACGTGGTCGTCCCGCGCTAGCCCCGGGCCGCGCTAGCGCGCAGCTCCCGCCGGCAGCAAACCCGCCACTCATGCGGCTTTTCTTGCTCCCAGCGGGAGTGCTGTCACACGAGTGGCGCGCGCGGGTGAGCCGCACCCCCGGCTTACCCTTCGGCGATGCAGGCGCGTCGCATCGGTGTGATGGGCGGGACGTTCGACCCCATCCACCACGGCCACCTGGTGGTGGCCAGCGAAGTGGTTGCCCGCTTCGGCCTGGACGAGGTGCTGTTCGTTCCCACTGGTGAGCCGGCGCAGAAGGACGGCCGCGAGGTCAGCCCCGCGGAGGACCGCTACCTCATGACCGTGATCGCCACCGCGTCCAACCCGCGCTTCGCCACGAGCCGGGTCGACATCGACCGCTCAGGGCCGACGTACACCGTCGACACCCTCACCGAGCTGCACGATCGCTACCCCGACGCGCGGCTGTACTTCATCACCGGCGCCGACGCGCTGGCCCAGATACTGTCGTGGCGGCGGGTGGAGGACCTGTTCCGCTGGGCGCACTTCGTCGGCGTCACCAGGCCCGGCTACGAGCTGGGGGACGAGCACCTCCCGCAGGGCGCGGTCACGCTGGTCGAGGTGCCGGCGATGGCGATCTCCTCGACCGACTGCCGCCGGCGCGTCCGGGCGGGCCAGCCGGTCTGGTACCTGGTGCCCGACGGCGTGGTTCAGTACATCGCCAAGCGCGGCCTCTACCGTGGAAGTGCCGACGTCATGACAGCCGAGCGGGAAGGATCGCGGTGAGCGCGAGCGAACAGGCCCTGATGCTGGCCGAGGCGGCAGCGGCCGCAGCGGTGGAGAAGAAGGCGCACGACATCGTCGTGCTCGACGTCTCCGACCAGCTAGTGATCACCGACTGCTTCGTCATCGCGTCCGCGCCCAACGAGCGGCAGGTCGAGGCGATCGTCGACGCGGTGGAGGAGCGCCTGCGGCTGGTCGGGGTGAAGCCGACCCGGCGAGAGGGCGCCAAGGAGGGTCGCTGGGTGCTGCTGGACTTCGTCGACATCGTCGTGCACGTGCAGCACACCGAGGAACGTGGCTTCTACGGCCTGGACCGGCTATGGAAGGACTGCCCGACGATTCCGGTGGCCGCACTCGCGAACGCCGGACCCGAGGTACGGGGGCCGGACTCCGGTGGCGCTGCGTGAGTCTGCGCCGGCTGGTGCTGCTGCGGCACGGCGAGACCGACTACAACGTCGAGGCCCGGATGCAGGGCCACCTGGACTCCCATCTCACCGAGGCGGGGTTCACCCAGATCAAGCAGGCGGCGCCACTGCTGGCGCGGCTGCAGCCGGACCGGCTGCTGAGCTCGGACCTGCGACGGGCGACGGTGACCGCCGACGAGGTGGCCGCCGTCACCGGGCTGCCGGTGAAGATCGACCCGCGGCTGCGTGAGACGCACCTGGGCTCGTGGCAGGGCTGCACGTCAGCCGAGATCGAGCGGGAGCGGCCTGGGGCCATCGCGGAGTGGCGCTCCGACCCGACCTGGGCGCCGCCTGGCGGCGAGTCCAGGGTCGACGTCGTCGAGCGTTCGATGCCCGTGATCACCGAGCTGGACGAGGAGCTGGCTGACATCGGCGCCAACGGCGACCGGTTGACAGGGCTGCTCTGCGCGCATGGCGGCCTGATCGCCGGGCTGACCGCCGCGCTGCTGGAGCTCCCGGTGCCGAGCTGGCCGTCGATCGGGGGACTGGGCAACTGCCGCTGGGCGGTGCTGACCCGGCGGCTGACCTCGCCGCGGTGGCGGCTGTCCGGCTACAACGTCGGCGTCACGGAGTGAGCCAGCCCGCCGGCCCGCTGTTGCTCGTGCTGGCCGACTCGCTGGCCTTCCACGGGCCCCAGCGACCCGAGCCGGCCGACGAGCCGCGGCTGTGGCCCAATGTTGCGGCTTGCCTGCTGGGCGGCAGCGCGGAGCTGGTCGCGGGGTACGGCTGGACCGCCCGGCACGCGTGGCGGGCCTTGACGAACGACCCTCGGATCTGGGCGCTGCTGCCGCGGGTGGACGCGCTCGTGCTCGGCGTCGGCGGGATGGACACGCTGCCCTCGC
>JACDBJ010000168.1 GCA_013695005.1 Pseudonocardiales bacterium | reverse complement strand
ATGCGGGTGGTGCAGTCCTACTCCCTCGAAGCTCGCATGCAGGAGCGGTTCAGCAGCAACAACACCAAGACACTCAAGGACGGCGTCAAGGCCAAGAAGCTGTCGGCCGGGCTCGAACGCAAGACCGACGTACTGGTGGGTCTGGCCACCGGCGTCGTGCTCTACGTCGGCGCGCAGCGGGTGCTGTCAGGCGCTCTGACTCGCGGTGAGCTGGTGGTGTTCCTCACCTACCTCAAAGCGGCGTTCAAGCCGATGCGCGACGTGGCCAAGTACACCGGACGGATCGCGGCTGCCGCCGCCTCCGGCGAACGCATCGTGCAGGTCATGGACCAGCCACCGACGATCGTCGACCCGTCCTGGGCACGCCCAGCAGCACGGTTCCTCGGAGACATCGCCTTCCAGGATGTGTCGTTCGGCTACGAGCCTGGGCATCCGGTCCTGCGCGGCCTGAACCTGCATGTTCGCCCAGGCGAACGAGTCGCGATCGTCGGTCCGTCAGGAGCCGGCAAGTCGAGTGTGGCGATGCTCATCTCTCGTCTGCGTGATCCGGACAGTGGCCAGGTCCGGATCGACGGCCACGATCTTTGCGACCTGACGGTGGCCTCGGTGCGCAGCCAGGTCGCAGTAGTGCTGCAGGACAGCGTGCTGTTCGCGACCACGGTTCGGGAGAACATCGCCTACGGTCTTCCGGACGCGACGGACGAGATGGTGTACGCCGCCGCGGAACTTGCCGGTGCGCACGAGTTCATCATGGCTCTCCCAGAGGGCTACGAGACCGTGGTGGGAGAGCGGGGGGACACCCTGTCCGGCGGACAGCGGCAACGGATCGCGATCGCCCGTGCTGCGGTTCGAGACGCTCCGATCGTCATCCTCGACGAAGCGATGAGCGGCCTCGATCAGGAGACCGAGCGGGAAGTCCTGGCCGCGCTGGCCAGGCTGACTGTCGACCGTACGACGTTGGTCATCACCCATGACCTGTCCGCCGCATTGGACGCCGATCGTGTCGTGTGGATCGACGAAGGCCGGGTGCTCGACCAGGGCAGGCCCCGCGACGTTCTGACCAGATGTGGCTCCGAGGTGGCCGATGCTCAGCTGCGCTGACGAGGCTCTGGCCGCTCGCGATCCGCTGCTGCCTGACCTGAGGCTGCTCCTGGACGCCGATGCCTGTAGGTCCTTGATCGCCGATCGACTCGGCTGGCCGGTGCAGCTCACGCCTCGGTATCTGCGGTACAAGCCGGGAACCAGCTGCGTCCTGGCGGCCGACGTGCTGACCTCGGCCGGCGAGCAGTCGTGGCTGATCACGTCGTACGCCGCCGAAAGCGCACAGAAGGTCGCCAAGGCAGTCGAGTGCGCACCGGAGGGAAGTGTGCTGATCGCCGACCCGGACCGCGGTCTGCTCATCGCGACCGCTGCCGCAGACCGCGATCTACCTGGCCTGGCCGCCCTTCACGACCGGCGGCGACAGCGGCTCCTGCGTCGACTGTTGGGACAGCACGATCTGGTGGTGGACGGCCCGCAGTTGCGGACCATTCGGCACAACCCGCACCGCCGCTGGGTAGGCACCCTCCGCGCAACCAACGGGCCGCAGGCACTACTGCGCGCCTATCGGCCCGAGCACATGCGCGCTTCGACCGATGCGATTGCCGCCCTGGCTCGAAGTGAGCTCGGAACACCCAGGCTGCTGGGCCGTCACAAGCGGCTCGGGGTTGCCGCCCTGGAGTTCCTACCCGGGGTAACTCTGGCCGAACTCGGCCACCCCGACGACCGAGGGCGAGATTGTGCCGGGTACCGATCCGCCGGCGTGGCGCTGGCTCGGCTGCATGCCTGCACCGGCCTCGCACTTGCGCCGATCGCCGCCACCGCTGAGGTCACGTCGGTCCTCAAGTCCAGCCGGCAACTGGCTCGGCTGATACCCGGGACCGCAGCGGAGGTGAAAGGGCTCACCGACTCGGTGGCTGCGCGGCTGCGCGCCCTGCCGAGCCTGCAGCGTCCTCTCCACGGCGACTTCTCCGCCGATCAAGTGGTGATCGGCGATGGTGGCCAAGGCGCGCTGATCGATCTGGACTCCGCGCGGCTCGGGGACCCCGCGTCCGATCTGGCCTGCGCGGCGGCGGCGCTATTCCGCGACGTCGTCCTGGGCGGATGCTCGCCGGAGCGCTACGACCGGCGGCTGCGGGCACTGTTCGACGGCTATCTCAGCGCGGGAGCCGACATCGACATGGACCGGCTGGCCACGCACGAGGCGGCGCACCTGCTGCGCCGAGCCGTGGAGCCGTTCCGCCTTCGTCGGACGCCGGAGTGGGCCGTCGCGGCGCGGCTACTGATCAAGCGGACCGGCGAGGTACTGCGAGCCGGTTCCCTGAGCGGAGCGCTGCGATGAGCAGTACCGACTTCCCTGCGGTGTGTGACATCGTCGCCGATCAGGACCTGGTCTTGCACAAGGCGATTCCACGCGGGACCGGACACCTGCTCCTCGACCTCAGGCGCCCTGACGGGTCCAAGGTGGCCGGCCAGTGGTTCGCGGACCGCACGCGGGCCCAGCAGGTGGCAACCTCGACCAGCCGGGCCTGCCAGACCCAGGGGGTACGCCTGATCGAGGCCAGCGGGGTGGTTCTCCAACCGGGCGGCGCCGACCGTCGCCTGCGCACCCTGTCAAGGTTGGTCGCGGCCATCGGAAGCAGCCTGGTTGCCCACCGCCCGGAACGGCGGGCGGTGGTTCGTCAGACCTCCCATGACGGCGGTGTCGTGTTCACAAAGGCGGTCCGGCGCGACCGGCTGCACGATCTGCTCCCGGCCGGGCGGTCTCCGGCGATTCCGGGGGTGCGCCTGCCACGAGTTCTCGGCGTCGACCGGGCAGGCTGCACGGTCTCCACCGAAGCCCTGCCTGGGCGGCTTCTGCACGACCTGCTCGGCGATTCGGAGTTGCCCGAAGCCAGCCTCACCTCGACGGCACTCGCGGTCGGCGCCGCGGTGGCGAGGCTGCACTCAGCCGCCCCGCCGATGCGCACGAGACCCCACGACGCAGCGGCCGAGCTGTCGACAACTCAGCGCTGGTGGGCACATGCGGCGGCCTATCGCCTGCTCGATCTCGACGGGCCCGTCGCCCAGGAGGGGTTCGCGGCTGCGCGTCGGCTTCTGACCGGCCCAGCCGCCCCGTCGACCTACCTGCACCGGGATCTACACGATCGCCAGCTTCTGGTGACCACCTCGGGAGCGGTCGGCATCCTCGACTTCGACCTCGCCTCGATCGGCGAGCCGGCGCTGGACCTTGCCAATCTGCTGGTGCACCTGGAGCTACGAGCCCGTCAGGGCCACTGCACGTGGAAACGGGCACGAGCCTGCGG
>JACDBJ010000162.1 GCA_013695005.1 Pseudonocardiales bacterium | reverse complement strand
GTCACCTCACCGGAGGCCGTGTCGACGACCACCGCCCAACGCGTGCCGTAGCCGTCGGGCGGCAGCGTGAAGTCGATGTCCTCGTGGTGGGCGTTGAAGCACAGCAGGAACGAGTCGTCGGTGACGCGCTCGCCGCGGCCGTCGACCTCGGCGATGCCCTCGCCGTTCAGGAAGACGGTGATCGACTTGCCGAAGCCGGACTCCCAGTCCTGCTCGGTCATCTCCTCGCCGGTCGGGATGAACCACGCGATGTCCCGCAGCTCCGCCCCGCTGCGGATCGGCCGGCCGGCGAAGAACCGGCGGCGGCGAAAGACCGGGTGCCCGGCACGCAGCGCCGTCACGCCGGCGGTGAACCCGATCAGGGCGGCGTTCTTGCTGGCCAGCGACCAGTCCACCCAGGAGATCTCGTTGTCCTGGCAGTAGACGTTGTTGTTGCCGCCCTGCGTGCGGCCCATCTCGTCGCCATGCAGCAGCATCGGCACGCCCTGGCTGACTAGCAGGGTCGCGATGAAGTTGCGCTGCTGGCGCTCTCGGAGCTCGAGCACGGTGGCGTCGTCGGTCGGGCCCTCCACGCCGCAGTTCCAGGACCTGTTGTCGTCGGCGCCGTCCCGGCTGCCTTCGCCGTTGGCCTCGTTGTGCTTGTCGTTGTAGGACACCAGGTCGGCCAGCGTGAACCCGTCGTGGGCTGTGACGAAGTTGATCGACGCGTGCGGCCGGCGGCTGTCGTCCTGATACAGGTCCGACGAGCCGGTGAGCCGGGAGGCGAACTCGCCGAGCGTCCCCGGCTCGCCACGCCAGAAGTCGCGCACGGTGTCTCGGTACTTGCCGTTCCACTCCGTCCACAGCGGCGGGAAGTTGCCCACCTGGTACCCACCCGGCCCGACGTCCCATGGCTCGGCGATGAGCTTCACCTGGCTGATCACCGGGTCCTGCTGCACCAGGTCGAAGAACACGCTCAGCCGGTCTACGTCGTAGAACTCCCTGGCCAGCGTCGAGGCCAGGTCGAAGCGGAACCCGTCGACGTGCATGTCCAGCACCCAGTACCGCAGCGAGTCCATGATCAGCTGCAGGGTGTGCGGGTCACGCGCATTGAGCGAGTTTCCGGTGCCCGTGTAGTCCATGTAGTAGCGGGGGTCGTTTTCGACCAGCCGGTAGTAGGCGGAGTTGTCGATGCCGCGCATGGACAGCGTCGGCCCGAGATGGTTGCCCTCGGCGGTGTGGTTGTAGACGACGTCGAGGATCACCTCGATGCCGGCCTCGTGCAGTGAGCGCACCATCGCCTTGAACTCCTGCACCTGGTGCCCTGGCCGCGGATCGGCACCGTAGCCGTGGTGCGGGGCGAGGAAGGCGATGGTGTTGTAGCCCCAGTAGTTCGTGAGCCCGTTTTGAACCAGGTGGTGGTCGGTGATGAACTCGTGCACCGGCATCAGCTCGACGGCCGTCACGCCGAGCCGCTTGAGGTAGTCGATCATCGTCGGGTGCGCGAGCGCGGAGTAGGTGCCGCGCAGCCCCTCCGGGATGTCCGGGTGCAGCTCGGTGAGCCCCTTGACGTGCGCCTCATAGATCAACGACTCGTGGTACGGGGTCCGCGGGGGCCGGTCGTCCTGCCAGTCGAAGAACGGGTTGATCACCGCCGACTTCGGCACATGGATGGCCGAGTCGGCGTCGTTGCGCGCGTCGGGGTCGTCGAAGCGGTAGCCGAACACCGCCTCGTCCCAGCTGACCGCGCCGTCGACCGCCTTGGCGTACGGGTCGATCAGCAGTTTGCCCGGATCGCACCGCAGCCCGCTGGCCGGGTCGTAGGCCCCGTGTACCCGGTACCCATAGCGCTGACCAGGCTCGATGCCCAGTAGGTACGCATGCCAGACGAAGCCGTCGACCTCGCGCAGCGCGATGCGCGACTCGGTACCGTCGGAGTCGAACAGGCAGAGCTCGACCTGCTCGGCGACCTCGGAGAACAGCGCGAAGTTCGTCCCCGCACCGTCATAGGTCGCGCCCAGCGGGTACGCAGTCCCGGGCCACGGCCGCATTCATCCTCCTGGTGGATCGTTTGCGATCACGCTACCGAGCGCCTCGATCGGGTGCGCACCGCGTGATGGTTGGACACACCGTGACGGTCGCCACCTAGGAGGCTGCTGGGTACCCTGCGCCGCGTGGCCACCGTGTTCACGAAGATCATCGAGGGTTCGTTGCCGGGACGGTTCGTCTACTCCGACGAGGCGGTGGTCGCGTTCCTGTCGATCAACCCGCTGTCCTCCGGGCACACGCTGGTTGTGCCGCGAGAGGAGGTCGACCACTGGGTGGACGCCGATGCGGCGCTGGTCGCCCACCTCACCGACGTCAGCCGCAGCATCGGGCGCGCGATCCAGCGGGAGTGGCAGGCACCGCGGGTCGGGCTGATCATCGCCGGCTTCGAGGTGCCGCACATGCACGTGCACGTCTTCCCCGCGTGGGACATGGACGCCTTCGACTTCCGTAACGCCGCCACCGATCCCGACCCCGCGGAGCTGGACGCGAACGCCGAGCGGCTGCGGGCCGTGCTCGACGCGCCGGGCGACACACCTACTGCCGAGTAGCCGAGCGTCCCACGACGCGAGCACAATCGGCTGATGAGGATCGGCGTGCCCAAGGAGCTCAAGAACAACGAATACCGGGTGGCACTGACCCCGGCCGGCGTGCTGGAGCTGACCCGGCGCGGCCACGAGGTGCTCGTCGAGCGCGGCGCGGGTACCGGCTCCGCCTTCCGTGACGACGCGTTCGAGGCGGCCGGCGCCAAGATCGTGCCCGAGCCGGACGAGGTGTGGGGGAGCGCCGGCCTGGTGCTCAAGGTCAAGGAACCCGTGCCGCAGGAGTACCACCGGATGCGGGCGGACCAGGTGCTGTTCACCTACCTGCACCTCGCCGCGTCCGCGGAGTGCACCAACGCCCTGGTCAACTCGGGCATCACCGCGGTGGCCTACGAGACGGTTCAGCTGCCCGACGGCTCGCTGCCGTTGCTCGCACCGATGAGCGAGGTGGCGGGGCGGATGGCGCCGCAGGTCGGCGCGCACCACCTGGAGTCCTCGCAGGGCGGCCGGGGCGTGCTACTCGGCGGGGTGTCCGGGGTTCCCG
>JACDBJ010000157.1 GCA_013695005.1 Pseudonocardiales bacterium | reverse complement strand
CGCTGTCCACCAAGGCGGGCAGGCCACCGGTCGATCCCGTCGAGCGAGAGAACGCCCGGCTGCGCCATCGTGTCGAGCGGCTCGAGGGCGATCTGGGCAAGGCCCGCAAGGTGATCGAAGTCCAGGGGCCCCGCTGCTTGCCCAGCAACGCCACGAAGATCCGTGCCTTCTGCTCGCCGAAGCCCGGCAGCGCCTTGACCCTGGCCAGTAGCTCGCGCCCGTCGGAGGCGTCACGCCACAGCCCGGCGACGTCACCGTCGTAGCGCTCCACGAGCGCCCGGCAGACCTGCTGGACCCGGCCGGCCATCGAGCGGGGGAACCGATGCAGCGCCCGCGGCCGCGCGAACACGGCGGCGAGCTCGTCGGGGTCGAAGTCGGCGAGCTGGTGCGCGTCCAAGTCGTGGCCGAGGCGCTGGACCAGGACGTGCGGCGAGGAGAAGGCGTGCTCGAGTGGGATCTGCTGGTCGAGCACCATGCCGACGAGCAGCGCGAGCGGGTCCCGGTCGAGCAGCGCGTCGGCCGCCGGGTCCTGGGCCAGGCACATCGTGGCTGTCATGGCGGCCAGCCTGCCAGGATGCGCAGATGATCGCGAAGCAGGTCGAAGGGACGGGCTGGCGATGAGAGCGGTCGCGTCGAGGGTGACGCGGGCCGCGGTCCGGGTGGACGGCGAAGTGGTCGGCGAGATCGACGAGCCGGGGCTGCTGGTGCTGCTCGGGGTCGGCTCCGCGGACACAGCCGACACGGCTGCGACCATGGCGCGCAAGCTGTACGAGCTGCGCGTACTTCGCGACGAGCGCTCGTGCGCCGAGACCGGCGCCCCGCTGCTGGTGGTCAGCCAGTTCACGCTCTACGGCCAGACCCGCAAGGGGCGGCGGCCGTCATGGTCGGCTGCGGCGCCGCCGGAGAGCGCCGAGCCGCTGGTGGATGCCGTCGTCGCCGACTTGCGTGCGCGAGGCGCGCGGGTGGCCACCGGTGTGTTTCGCGCCACCATGGAGGTCGAGTCGGTCAACGACGGGCCGTTCACGGTGCTTGTCGAGATCTGAACCGCGCTCCGACCTGGGCCGATTGCTAGTTGATGGCTGAATCGCGCGGACGGTGGGTACCCCGAACTCGGGTGCCGTGGCTGCAGCGTGGTGGGAACGTTTGCAGCCCCATTTGCGTTCAGACAGATGACGCCATCCGGCACGGACAGATAGCCGTCGGGTGGTCAAGGGGAGGAAGAAGATGACCGCGCCACATGCACTCACCGGGCGCCCCGACGAGCCCGAGTTGACGCCCGAGCTGACGGCTGAAGACCTCGACGCCCAGAGCCCGGCCGCCGACCTGGTCCGGGTGTACCTCAACGGCATCGGCAAGACCGCGCTGCTCACCGCCGAGCAGGAAGTCGACCTGGCCAAGCGCATCGAGGCTGGGGTGTTCGCCAAGCACGTGCTGGACACCCGCAAGCAGACCCCGAAGCGCGCCAAGGAGCTTCGCGCGATCGTCCGCGACGGCGAGCGCGCGCGTAACCACCTGCTCGAGGCGAACCTGCGGCTCGTCGTGTCGCTGGCCAAGCGCTACACCGGCCGTGGCATGCCGCTGCTCGACCTGATCCAGGAGGGCAACCTCGGGCTGATCCGCGCCGTCGAGAAGTTCGACTACGCCAAGGGATTCAAGTTCTCCACCTACGCGACGTGGTGGATCCGCCAGGCGATCACCCGCGGGATGGCGGACCAGGCCCGCACGATCCGGCTGCCGGTGCACCTCGTCGAGCAGGTGAACAAGCTGTCCCGCATCCGCCGTGACCTGCACCAGCGGCTGGGCCGCGACGCCACGCACGAGGAGCTGGCCGAGGAGTCCGGGCTGCCGGAGGAGAAGATCGCCGACCTGCTCGACTACGCGCGTGACCCGGTCAGCCTCGACATGCCGGTCGGCTCCGAGGAGGAGGCGCCGCTCGGCGACTTCATCGAGGACGCCGAGGGCACCGACGCCGAGACCGCGGTGATCTCGCACCTGCTGCACGACGACCTGCGTCGGGTGCTGGCAACGCTGGACGACCGCGAGCAGCAGGTGATCCGGATGCGCTACGGCCTGGAGGACGGCCAGCCGCGCACGCTGGACCAGATCGGCCGCGGGTTCGGCCTGTCCCGCGAGCGGGTGCGCCAGATCGAGCGTGAGGTCATGGCCAAACTCCGAGCCGGCGATCGAGCCGACCGCCTTCGCGCCTACGCCAGCTAACCCCCGCGAGTTGCGCGCTGCGCACACGCGAGTTGCGCGCTGCGCGCGCGCGAGTTGCGCGGTCAGGGCTCGAGCCCGTTCAGGGGGAACACCGCCCGCCGGGCCTCGCGGATCGCCGGGTCGACCGGGTCCGAGCCGCTGCCCCACGGCTCGAAGTCGACCTTCCCGTGGTCGGTCATTGCCCTCGGCAGCGGCATGTCGGTGAGGCTTGCGGCGTGCCGCAGCCACTGGTCCGGCAGCGGCGTTTCCGGGTCGACGTCGCGGTCCAGGACCGTGGCGAGCAGGTGCGTCCACGACCGCGGCACCGCCCCGAACAGCCCGTAGCCACCGCCGCCGAGGGCGAGCCATTTGCCACCCGCCGTGCTGCCGGCCAGCTCACGCAGCGCCTGGTAGCTGGCCCGGTGGCCGTCGACCGACACCTGCAGGTTGGCCAGCGGGTCCTCGACGTGGGTGTCCGCGCCGCACTGGGTGACGAG
>JACDBJ010000110.1 GCA_013695005.1 Pseudonocardiales bacterium | reverse complement strand
GTGTTCCTGCTCGTCTTCCTGGGAGCCCCGGTGTTGACGATCGTCGCCGGTGCGCTGCAGCTCGGCACGGACGACCGGGCGCCGCTGCAGTGGATCGTGGCCGGCTTCGTGCTGTCGGCGGCTGCGTTCGTCGCCACGGTCGCCGTCAACATCCCGCTGAACAACGCGCTGGACGCGGCCGGCCCACCGGATCAGGCTGGCGATCTGGCCGGAGTTCGGGAGCGGTTCGAGTCCCGCTGGGTCCGCTGGAACATTGTCCGCGCGGTCACCTCGACGGCGGCTTTCGCTTGCCTGTGCTGGGCGCTGCTGCTCTACGGCCGAGCAGCCGCCTGACCGTCAGCCGGTACGTTCAGTGCTGGCCCTGATGTGCCGCCTCACCAACGCGATCAACCTCGATCCACGGCGTAAGAGGGGCGACAGCGCCTCCGTGCCGTGGAGGACGCGATGTCTGACAGCTTCGTAGCCGTATGGGAGAAGGACGGCGGCCCGGGGTTCGACGCCAGGCACGGACTGACCGGGGAGCAGTATCAGCAGACGTTCACGCAGTTGGTGAGCAACGGGTTCCGGCCGGCGTGGGTGCAGGGTTACACGATCGGCGGCGAGGCGCGGTTTGCCGCGATCTTCGAGCAGGTCGGCGGGCCCAAGTTCGACGCGCGGCACAACATGACCGCGGCGAACTTCCAGCAGGCGTTCGACCAGCTGGGAGCCGAAGGGTTCGGACCAACCTGCGTGAGCGGCTACACGATCAACGGCGAGGACCGCTTCGCCGCCATCTGGGAGCACGGCCGCCCGGTGTTCGATGCCCGCTTCGGCCTGACACCGGCGACGCTCCAGCAGGCGTTCGACGAGCTGGGCCCGAAGGGGTTCGGACCCACCTGCGTGAGCGCCTATGTGCTCAACGGCGAGGAACGCTTCGCCGCCATCTGGGAGCAGGGTCGCCCGAAGTTCGATGCCCGCTTCGGCCTCACACCGGCGACGCTCCAGCAGGCCTTCGACCAGCTGGGTCCGCAGGGGTTCGGGCCAACCTGCGTGAGCGGCTACACGATCAACGGCGAGGACCGCTACGTCGGGATTTGGGAGCAGGGTCGTCCCGTGTTCGACGCCCGGTTCGGCTTGACCTCCGGTGAGTTCCAGCAAGCCTTCGACCAGCTCATCGGCCAGGGCTTCCGGCTTCGGCGCGTGAACGCGTTCGACTCCTCCGCACGAGCCACGTTGTCGCACTTCACCTTCGCCAACGACATCTCGGCAGCGGACCGAGCCAGGTTGATCGACCGCCATCGGTTCGCACTGGCGAGCGTCGAGGCATGCGGCAACCTCAACGCGGACGAGAAGAAGCGGCTGCGCGACACCTACGCCCGCGTCATCCACCACACGACTCTCAACGAGCCCGGCGTGAACGCCAGCGCCGGAGTCGGCGGGTCCACCCTGAACGTCAACTTCGGGGTGCTCTTCCCGCAGGGCGACGAGGAGATCTCCCAGACGCTCATCCACGAGATGATGCATTGCGCCGGCTTCACACACCCGGACCGGCGGGATCCTCCGGCCGGGAGCAGCTGCGCCGCGCCCAATCCGGCCGTGTTCGACTGCCCCAACGACAACGGTCAGTACTACGGCACGCCAGCGCTGCGGGCGGAGTTCTGCATCGCAGGCGACCAGAGCGACGCGGCCGGCCGGGCTGCCCGCGGGCGGGCCATTCGCAAGTCGGCCAGCGAGAGCTGCTCCATCGACCCGCAGGGTGTGGCCAGCCTGCGCAAGCTGTGACCTGAGACGGTCACCCGGCCGACGGCTCCTGCACCACCCAGCCGTTGCCGTCCGGGTCGCTGAAGAATACGAACGCGCCACCGGGGAGGTGCTGGACGTCGGTGACGTCCAGCCCTCGCCCGATGAGATCCGCACGTGCGGCGTTGATGTCGGCCACGACGAGCTGCAGCCCCTGCATCGAGCCAGGCTCGCTGTCGCCGAGCCCGGTCCCGATGGCGATCGAGCACGCCGACCCCGGCGGGGTCAGCTGGACGAAACGCAGCTCGTCGCTGACCTGGTGGTCGTGGTCGGCGTTGAACCCGGCCTTCTCGACGTAGACGCCTTCGCGTGCTCGACGTCTCGGACACCGGAACGGTGATGAGCTCCAGCTTGTAGTCCATGCCGCGACGCTACCGCCGCTCACCGACCAGTCGAGTCGCATACGCGTGGTTGGTGTCGCCCCGCCGAAGCCTTGTTCTGCGCGCTGTTTGTGGTCGTCGCACGCTCCACGGACCGTGCGAAGACCTCATCCCGCGCGCGGATGCGACCGCGGATCTCCACCGCGAACGTGTTCGTCGGGGTTCTACTGCCAACGACACATTATCGATATATCGTGATGGCACGCGATCGAATCGTAGATAGGTTTGGTCCAGCGGCTGAAGGAGACGCACATGAGTGCGATGAGCGCAGCGTGGGATCCACGCTGGCGGATGCACGCCGCGATGAGCGACGGCCCGCACAACCATGAAAACGACGACCCCGCCGGCGAGCACCGGCCCGGCCGTGGACGGGGACGCAGGCGGCACGGCCCGCGTGGCGGCCCCGGCTACGGCGCGGGCTTCGGCCCCGGTTTCGGACCGGGCGGCTTCCCCGGCCGCCCCGGCTTCCAGGGGTTCCCAGGTCCGCACGGTCGGCGTGGGCGCAAACGTGCCCGCGGCGACATCCGGGCGGCCGTACTGGCGCTGCTCGCCGAGCAGCCGATGCACGGCTACCAGATCATCCAAGAGATCAACCAGCGCAGCGATGGGGCATGGCGGCCCAGCCCTGGCTCGGTCTACCCGACGCTGCAGCAGCTGGAGGACGAAGGTCTGGTCCGCACCGAGCAGGCCGACGGCAAGCGCGTGATGCATCTGACCGACGACGGCACCGCCTACGTCGAGGAGCACCGCGCGGACCTCGACCGGGTGTGGGACTCGATCGGCGATGACGCCGAGGACGACGTGATCGCGCTGCGCGAGAGCGTCGGGCAGGTGATGGGGGCGACCATGCAGGTCATGTCCGCCGGCACCACCGCCCAGCGCGAAGCGGCCCGCGAGATCCTGGTCGACACGCGGCGCAAGCTCTACCGGATCCTCGCCGAGGACTGAGCCGGCTCGGCACTAGGTCGGCACGAGCAGATGCCGGACCGAGGTGAAGCGTGCGAAGTCGCGGTCGAGTGTTGCGATTTCGCAGTGATGTTCAGCTGCGATCGAGGCAAGGACGGCGTCTGGGACGAGGTCACCGAATGCGTCCGCCTCGTCGCACAGGCTCCGCAGCAGCGCGAGATGCCGCGGGCCCGGCGCGGTTGGCAAGTGATGGGGCTGGGCGCACACCGCGTCGACGAAGCCGAAGGCCTCGGCGCGCGAGGTTGGGACCTCGAAGATCCTCCGGTTCGTCGCGAGCCTGAGGAACGACGCCCAGACAACATTCGGCACGGTGAACGGTTCGTCGCCGGCGACCAAGGTGTCAAACCAGCCCCGGACCGAGTCGTGGTGCGGATGGTCGCCGCGGTGGGCGGCCAGGACGACGTTCACATCGAGCAAGAACACAGTCAGCGTCGTGCGTCGGGCTCAAGACCCTCGTCGAGGGCTTCGTGGATGGCGCGGCTCGACGCCAGATCAATGCCTGGCCTCGGGCCGGTCCCGCGGTGAAACACCGGGATCGGTGGGCGTTCCGAACGTTGCTCCGGAATGGCGAGCTCACGACGAAGCGCCGCGTCGACGATCTCGCCGAGGGACTGGCCGCGCTGCCGAGCGAGCCGCTTGGCCGCGGCCAAGAGCTCGTCGGAGATCGACACTGTGGTGCGCATGATGCATAGGCTACGACATCAGGCGCATCAATTCCTTCGGCAGACCACCGGGGCCTCCATGTTGGCGAGCCGCCACGGCCGCACCATGAGCACGACCACGGCGAGCGCGAGCGCCATCGTGGCGCCCATGACGGCCCCCATCGCGACGGCGTCGTTGCCGGCCACGCCGACGAGTGGCGACACTGCGCCGCCGATGCCGAACTGCGCGGCGCCGAGCACGGACGCGGCCGTCCCGGCGGCCTCACCGTGGCGAGTCAGCGCGAGCGCCGGCGCATTGGGCAGCGAAATGCCGATGGTGAACAGCAGGGTCCAGAGCGGGACGAGGATCCCGGAGAGGCCGCCGAACCCGGTCAACGCGCCCACCAGCAGCAGCAGCGCGGCCGTTGCCCCGGCGAGCACCGCCGCGAGCAACAGCTGGCGGGGCTCGAACCAGCGCAGCAGGAACGCGTTGAGCTGGCTCGCGCCGATGACGAAGATCGCTCCGGCGCCGAACAGCAGGCCGAAGCTCTGCTCGTCGAAGCCGAACTGTTCCTGGAACACGAACGACGACCCGCCGATGTAGGCGAACATCGCGGACATGACCAGGCCGGCGGTCAGCACGAGGCCGACGAACACCCGGTCGGTGAGCAGCCCGCCGTAGGTCCGGAAGGTGGATCCCACCCTGGCAGGTCGGCGGCGTTGCGGCGGCAACGTCTCGGGGAGCAGTCGGGCAGCGATCGGGATCAGCACGAGCCCGTACACCGCGAGCGCCACGAACACGCCGCGCCAGGACGTGAAGCCGAGCAGCGCGCCGCCGAGGGTCGGGGCGATGATCGGCGCCGCGCCCATGACGAGGATCAGCCGCGACAGCAGCATCGCGGCGGCCCGCCCGATGTACAGGTCGCGAACGACCGCCATCGCGACAACCATGCCGGCCGCGGCGCCCGCCCCCTGCAGCACCCGAAGGCTCCCGAGCACCGCGATGTTCGGGGCGAGGGCGCACAACACCGATGCGACGACGTGCACCCCGGCGCCGATCAGCAGCGGTCGCTTGCGGCCGAACGCGTCCGACAGCGGGCCGATCACGAGCTGGCCGACGGCAAGGCCGAGCAGGGTGCCGGTGAGGGTGAGCTGGACGCTGGCTTCGGTGGTGAGCAGGTCCGCGGTGATCGCCGGCAGGGCCGGCAGGTACATGTCGATGGTCAGCGGGCCGAGCGCGATCAACGCACCCAGCACCACCACCAGGCGGACCCGGGCGGCTCCGCTCGACGGGGTGATCGTCTCCCCGGAGGGGCCGTGCGCCCCTATGACTGCCGTCGCCTGTTGGTCCACTGGTAGTGCAAGCCGGCCGGTGGGGCTGGTTGTTCCCCGGTGACCGCCGACCGTCTAATCCGACATGTCGCCGGGATCGGCCGCGGCCGCATCGATGTCGACGTCGACGTCCACGAGCGGCAACTTCTCCAGGTCGGCCTTGGTCATCGACTCGATCTTCGGGAACATCTGCTCCTGGTGCTCGGTGATGCGCTTGTCGACGAGCACGCTCAGCGCGTAAGCGATGGCGCCGGTCTGTCGCACCGAAAGGTCGTCGACGATCGGCCGCCGGACGCCGGTGATCGCGATGCCGTTGACCTTGCCCTCGGAGTCCTGTGACGCGCCGACCGAGAACGCCTCGCGCGGGTTGACCGCCGGATCTGAGTAGTGCTTGCGGAGCTGCCGCAGGACCTTGTGCCACTCGAGCACATCACCCTTGAGCGACGTCGCCTTGATGTCGGCGTCGGTCAGCCCTTTGCCCTGGCGACCGGGTGAGAAGCACCGCGCGTAGGAGAGCACCGCCGTGGTCCACAACGCCTCGACGAGCAGGTCGTCCGGCCCGGGGACGTCGAGCGCCGAGACGAGCCGTTCGCAGCACCGCAGGGTGGTCTGCAGATCCTCGAACATCGCGGCCAGGTCGGCGAGTGCCTTCGCCGACGGTGTGTTCAGGAGGCGCACGACGGCAGGCTGAGAGGCGGACGTAGCACTGGTCATCGTGGACCTGGCCCTTTCACGATGCTGATTGCGCCGCACAACACGGCGGCGGTCGGCTACCTTCCGGACCCTCCATCAAATCCCACATGAACGCGCTCCCTGGTCTCAATTTGATCCCGCCGGCACGCCCGAACTGCAGCTGGTCAGAGAACCGCGGGTACCGCGCCGGCGAGCCACCAAGCGCCGAGCCCGCCGAACAGGGCGACGGGCAGACGCTCGGTACGCCGCCACAGCAGCTGTTCCGCGCCACGTTCCCGGTCTGCCTGGCCCGGCGTGACGGCGACGTGGTGAAGCTCGTCGGCATACTCGGCTGAGCCGACGAGAGCATGATCGCTCAGTTGGGCTATCATCGTGGGGTGACGATGGATCCAAGGTGTGTGACCGCGAATGTGGCTGCGGGATGACTCCGGCGGTGGCGCTTTTTCGATCGTTGGCCGACGAGACGCGGCTGCGGATCGTGGCGCGGCTGGCAGCTGGTGAGGCGCGGGTCGTGGACCTGACCGGGCAGCTCGGCCTGGCGCAGTCCACGGTGTCCAAGCACCTGGCCTGTCTACGCGGCTGTGGCTTGGTCGACTACCGGGCCGAGGGCCGGCAGTCTTTCTACAGCCTCACCCGCCCGGAGCTGATGGATCTGCTGGCTGCGGCGGACGGGGTACTGGCGGCTGCCGGTTCGGCGGCGACCTCCGCCGCGGCCGCACCCCCGGTATCGGCCCGGTGAGTGCGCCGAGCGTCGACCTCGGTCGGCGATGTCAGCTCAACCAGCGCAGCCTGCACCTCGCATACGTCACGGCCGGGTACAACCTGACCGAAGGCGTCGTTGCGGTGGCGGCCGGTGCGGCTGCGTCGTCAGCGGCGCTGATCGGCTTCGGTTTGGACTCCTTCGTCGAGGTGTCCTCGGCGCTGGTGGTGATCTGGCAGTTCCGCTCCCGCGTGCCGGAGGACCGCGAGCGGCTGGCGCTGCGGATGATCGCGCTGTCGTTCTTTGCCCTCGCCGCGTGGATCACCTTCGACGCGGTCCGGTCGCTGCTCGGCCAGGGCGAGGCCGAGCCGTCGCCGGTGGGGATCGTGCTCGCGGCGGTGTCGCTGGTGGTGATGCCTGTGCTGGTCTAGGCCAAGCGGCGCACCGGCCGCGAGCTGGGCTCGGCCACCGTGCTGGCCGACTCGACCCAAACGCTGTTGTGCACCTACCTCTCGGCGATCCTGCTCGTCGGCCTGGTCCTCAACGCCGCCTGGGGCTGGTCCTGGGCCGACTCGATCGCCGCCCTGATCATCGCTGCGGTCGCGGTGCATGAAGGTGTCGAGGCCCGGCGTGGCGAGCAGTGCGCAGAGTGCGCCGTCAGCCCGGAGGTCGCCTCGGATGAAGCCGACGCCCGTGATGCCGCAGGCCCGCACCTGCAGCCGACACCACTCCTGGACCACCAACCCGAAGCATCCAGGAGCTTGTCTACACCCGAGGCTGGAACACCGGCGATGAGAACGCGCGCATCGCCGCCATCTACGGCTACGTGCGCGACGAGATCCAGTTCGGCTACAACACCTCCGACGACCTGCCGGCCTCAGCCGTGCTGGCCGTCGGCTATGGCCAATGCAACACCAAGTCGACCCTGCTGATCGCGCTGCTGCGCGCCGTGCGGATACCCACGCGGTTTCACGGCGCGACCATCCACAAGCGACTGCAACGTGGCGTGGTCAACGGACTGTTCTACCGCGTGGCCCCGGCCGGCATCGTGCACAGCTGGGCCGAGGTGTACTTCGACGGCCGCTGGGTCGCGTTGGAAGGGGTGATCCTCGACCAGCCTTACCTCGCTGGCCTGCGCGCCCGCTTCCCCGAACAACAGACCGGCTTCCTGGGCTACGGCGCCGGCACCGACAACCTCGCCGACCCGCCGATCCAGTGGTGTGGCACCGACACCGCCATCCAGGCCACCGGCATCAACCACGACCACGGCAGCTTCGATGACCCGGACAGCTTCTACCGCCGGCACGGCACGAACCTGTCCGGGCTCAGATCTACCGCCGCTGGGTGCGCCACACGATGAACCGCAACGTCAACACGATCCGCGAGCTGGCCCCGGCGTCGAGCCGATCAGGGCGTTCCAACCGCATTGACGCCCATCACGGCCGCACACCGATCGCGAACGCCCCCCACTTCAGGCGCTCCAAGCGCGCCCGGTACCCGAGCGCCTCCAGCAGCGGGACCGCCTCGTCGTAGTGCGCCTGAATCTGGATCTTGATGCAGGAGACGTCGCGGGTCCACTCGCCGTGCCGCAGCATCTCGTACCAGGCGGACTCGATATTGATCATCAAGTAGTCGATCGGCGCACCGCGGGCGAAGCGGCCAGCAGGGCGCCCGCGTCCACCGCCTCGATCACCCTTGCCGTCTCGCGGTGCTGGCCCCTGGCTGTGCCGCCCGTCAGGTCGAGACCCCACGCGTCATGGCCCCAGGCCAGCTCAAGCCGCTCGTCGCGGTACCAGACGGCGGTCTCCGCGATCTCGCACCGCTCGCCGAAGGCCTCGACATTGCGCCGGGCGAGCCGGGCGTTGTGCCGCTCCGGCTCTACCCCGAGCAGGCGCGCCTGCGGGTAACGGGTCGCCAGATCGGCCATCAGCAGACGATGTTCGCACCGAAGATCGCGATGTGCTGCGGGGCAGCGGACATCTCAGCCGGCGGGAGGTGGTGGCCCTCCTCGAGGTACTCGAACGCCTCGCGGTCGTGCGAGCGCGGGCGCAGCCACACGCGCCGGTCGCCGAGCTCACGCACCCGCACCGGTACCGCCGCCTCGGCAACCGGTTGGGGCGTCACCCTTCCCAGGATCGAGTCGATCACCATCCGCAGCATCCGCACTCGGCTCGGGACGTCACTGACGCGGGTGACGGTGCGCGCTCGGCGGCGCACTGCCGTGACGGTGTCCGCCACCGTGAGGGGCCCCTCCCCTTGTCGGACGAGGGACATCCAACGGGAGACGGGCGCACCCGGTGAACGGCGCAGCGCGAACCCCAAGCGCGCGATCTGTCGTCCCCAGATCTCTGGATAGATCCGGCTTTTCATTATTAACCCTTCGTATCGGCAGGCCTGTGCGCTAACACTCATTGCGGATTCGGTCTGCCTTTGGTCATAGATTTTGATCAAGTGGCGCGGGCAAAGGGAAATGCTCGAACCCACCGACGTCCTCGCGCTGGACACGGTCGCCGCGGCGCGCACCGAGCTGCCCGCCGGGCTGCCGGTGGTGGTCGGCGGGGGCGACGGGCCGCTGGCCAACCT
>JACDBJ010000107.1 GCA_013695005.1 Pseudonocardiales bacterium | reverse complement strand
CCGTAGCCCTGCGGCCCGTAGCCCTGCGGCCCGTAACCGGGCGGTGGCCCGCCCGGCCCGCGTCGGCCTCGACGGAACTGCTGCGGTCCAGCCACCGAGCCGGGACCGCTGCCGGCACCGGCGCCGGCAGCGATCACGCCGGCGTCGAGCAGCACCGCAGCCACGACGGCGATGAGCTGGAGCACGGCGAGGATCAACACGGCGATGTCAGTCCCGCTGATGCGGCCGATCGCGCCGAGTCCGCCGACGGAGCCGGACCCGAACTCCACCTGCAGCAACTGGAGCACCCCGACGGTCACCGCGACCGCGGCCGGCACCAGCAACCGCCCCGACCTGGGCAGCAGCGTCGCGGCGGCCAGCAACCCGCCGCCGAGCAGCAGCGCGGGGATCGGCGTGATGTTCAGCAGCGTAAGGCCGCCGAAGAAGCTGATGATGTAGATGATCAAGCCGAGTGCGACGGTGACCAGCACAAGCATCCGAGCCGGGCCAGCCGGAACAGCGGGCCGACCTGGTCGGCCGGTGTCCGGGATGGCCTCGGTGGCTGCCGACGGTGTGGCGGGGTCGGTCATCGCACGCTCCTGATCAGCTCCGACGGATTCCGGCTGCGCTGGCCGACGCTAGTCCATTCGACCGAGCCATGCAGTCGCTCAGCCGACCGACTTCATGATCTCCCGCATCAGCTCAGCGGTCTCGCTGGGCGTGCGGCCGACATGGACCCCGGCGGCCTCCAACGCTTCCTTCTTGGCCGCCGCGGTACCCGCCGAGCCGGAGACGATCGCGCCGGCGTGGCCCATCGTCTTGCCCTCCGGCGCCGTGAACCCCGCGACGTAGCCGACCACCGGCTTGTCGATGTTGGCGCGGATGTAGTCGGCGGCCCGCTCCTCGGCGTCCCCGCCGATCTCGCCGATCATCACGACGGCCGCGGTGTCCGGGTCGTCGGAGAACGCCTGCAGGCAGTCGATGTGGGTGGTGCCGATGATCGGGTCGCCGCCGATGCCGACCGCGGTGGAGAAACCGATGTCGCGCAGCTCGTACATCATCTGGTAGGTCAGCGTGCCGGACTTGGAGACCAGCCCGATGCGGCCGGGGCCGGTGATGTTGGCCGGGATGATGCCCGCGTTGGCCTGGCCGGGCGAGATCACGCCGGGGCAGTTCGGCCCGACGATCTGGGTGCGGTTGCCGCTCGCGCAGGCGTGCGCCCACACCCATGCCGAGTCGTGCACCGGGATGCCTTCGGTGATCACCACGGCCAGCCCGATGCCGGCGTCGATGGCCTCCACGATCGCAGCCTTGGCAAACCGCGGCGGCACGAAAACGACGGTTGTATCAGCATCTGTCTCGCTCATGGCGTCAGAGACGGAATCGAACACCGGCAACGTCGAGCCGGAGAACTCGACCGACTGCCCGCCCTTCCCGGGCGTCACACCGCCGACGACGGCCGAGCCCGAGTCGAGCATCCGCTGGGTGTGCTTGCGGCCCTCGGAGCCCGTCATGCCCTGGACGATGATCTTGCTGGATCCGTTGAGGAAGATCGACACGGCGCTACGCCCCGGTGCTCGCGAGTCGGGCGGCGGTCCGGGCGGCGTCGTCCATGGTGTCCACCATCGTGACCAGCGGATGGTCGGCGTCGAGCAGGATCCGACGACCCTCCTCGACGTTGTTGCCGTCGAGCCGGACCACCAGCGGCTTAGTGGCCGCGTCGCCGAGGATGCCCAGGGCCTGCACGATGCCGTCGGCGACCTGGTCGCACGCGGTGATCCCGCCGAAGACGTTCACGAACACCGCCCGCACGGCGGGGTCGCCGAGGATGATGTCGAGCCCGTCGGCCATCACCTGCGCGTTGGCGCCACCGCCGATGTCCAGGAAGTTCGCCGGCTTCACCCCGCCGAAGTCCTCACCGGCGTAGGCCACCACGTCCAGCGTCGACATCACCAGGCCGGCCCCGTTGCCGATCACACCGACCTGGCCGTCGAGCTTGACGTAGTTCAGCCCCCGCTGCACCGCCCTGGTCTCCAGCGGGTCCTGGCCGGCGGTGTCGGCCAGCTCGGCGTGCCCCGGGTGCCGGAACGCCGCGTTGTCGTCGAGGGTGACCTTGCCGTCGAGCGCGATCACCTTGTCCTGCGGGTCGCGGACCAGCGGGTTCACCTCGACCAGCGTCGCGTCCTCGGCGACGAACGTGTCCCACAGCTTGACCAGCACGTCGGCGGTCTGCTCGGCCACCGCGTCCGGGAACCGGGCGGCCGCGACGATCTCGCGGGCCTTGGCCGCGTCCACCCCCGCGATCGGGTCGATCGGGATCTTGGCCAGCGCGTCGGGCTTGGTGGCCGCGACCTCCTCGATGTCCATGCCGCCCTCGACGCTGGCCATCGCGAGGAACGTGCGGTTGGCCCGGTCGAGCAGGTAGGAGACGTAGTACTCCTCGGCGATCTCGCTGGCCGGCGTGACGAGCACCCGACCGACCACGTGGCCCTTGATGTCCAGCCCGAGGATCGCCTCGGCCCGCTGCTGCGCCTCGTCCGGGTCGGCCGCGAGCTTGACCCCGCCGGCCTTGCCGCGGCCGCCGGTCTTCACCTGCGCCTTGACCACCACTGTGCCGCCCAGCTCCTGCGCCGCCGTTCGGGCGCCCGCCGGGGTGTCGGCTACGTGGCCGGGCAGTACGGGTACGCCGTGCGCCCCGAAGAGGTCCTTGGCCTGGTACTCGTAAAGATCCACGTGCCCCTCGCTGCTGGCTGGTGCGCTCCGACGACCCTATCCGGCGGTTGCGCGCCACCGGCCACGGGCGGTGATCGGCGTGAGTGGACGTTCGACCGCGCTCACCGCGGCTGGATGTCCAGTCGCGGTGATCATGAGTTGGTCTAGGCGCCGGCACGCTGGGCGACGTTGGAGCGCACCCAGTCGACGATCTCCGCGGTGGTGGCGCCCGGCGTGAAGACCTTGGCCACGCCCATCTCGGCGAGCTTGGCGATGTCCTCCTCGGGGATGATCCCGCCACCGAACACCACGACGTCGGACGCCCCGCGCTCGGCGAGCAACTCGACGAGCCGGGTGAACAGCGTCATGTGGGCGCCGGAGAGCACGGAGAGCCCGATGGCGTCGGCGTCCTCCTGCAATGCGGTCGCCACGATCTGCTCGGGCGTCTGGTGCAGCCCGGTGTAGATGACCTCCATGCCGGCGTCGCGCAGCGCCCTGGCGACGACCTTGGCGCCGCGGTCGTGGCCGTCCAGTCCCGGCTTGCCGACCACGACCCGAATCCGCTGGCCCACCACGACCTCCTCGCTGGGATCTGACCGCGACGCTAGCGCCTGCACCGACCCCGTGCCGACCGTCGCGGTACAGGTCACACGCCAGATGCACCCGTGCCCTCGGTGATCGCCGCGACGCATCACGAGTGCGGCACGAAACCGGCGAGGCGGGGCGTCATGGCTTACCGTCTGGAAATGGCGGCCGGTGTGGTTCGGCTGGCCCGCCTGGCCACGAAGGCCGGCGGAGCGGGCCCCGCCGCGGCCGCAGCCGGTAAGGCCGCCGGCTACGCACTCCGCACCTTCGGCAGCCCTGCAGGCCTGCGTGGGATCGCCGTGGAGACAGCGTGGCTCGCCGGCCGCCTCGCCTTGTACCCGATGGGCCTGTTCCGCGAGCACCTGCGCCCCGAGGACGCCTACGGCCACTACCGCATCGACCCGCTGCCGCCGGTGCAGCGCGGCCTCGCCGTCATCGACATCCAGGCCGCCGGCACCCCGATCCTGCTGCTGCACGGGATCATGGACAACCGCTCGGCGTTCGCGGTGTTCCGCAGGGCCCTGCGGCGCAGAGGCTTCGGCGTTGTGCACGCGGTGAACTACGGCCCGTTCACCGGCGACATCCGGGCCGCGGCCCGCGAGCTCGGCAAGCACGTCCGTGAGCTGCGGGAGCGCACCGGCTGCGAGCGCATCCACGTGGTCGGGCACTCGTTGGGCGGCCTGATCGCGCGCTACTACGTACAGCGGCTCGGCGGCGACGCCGCGGTCGGCACCCTGGTCACCCTCGGCAGTCCGCACGGCGGCACGGCGGCCGCCTACCTGATGCCCACCGCCTTGGCCCGCCAGCTGCGCCCGGGCTCGGAGCTGCTCACCGAGCTCGCCGAACCGGCCCCTGGCTGCCGTACCCGGTTCCTCGTCGTATGGAGCCGGCTGGATCAGATGATCGTCCCGCAGCGCAACGCCCGGCTTCGGCATCCCGACCTGGACGTCGAGGAGCTCGAGCTGAGTGACGTGGGTCACTTCTCGCTGCCCATCCACACTCGGACAGTGCGCTGGGTGGCCAGCTCGATCGCCCATTCGGATGATGCGCGTCACCCAGTCGGGGCGCAGACGCAGGAGCCATCCGCCGAGACGGCCATCCTCCGCGCCGAGCGGTCTCCGGCCTCCTGAAGCCCAAACGGGCGTCAAGAGCAGCTCCGGACGAGCCCGTGGCGGACTTGCATCAGCACCGCGCACTTGGCTACCTTCCCCCGGTCCGTGTCACAGATCGGTCTCGCCGCTGAAATGGAGCCGACCCCGAATCGGCTTCACCGGGTCCCCAGCCCCGGCAGCGCGACCGTTCACCCGAAACGGAAAGGCAGGTCTTGGCGCGCCACCGCTCCCCAAGCGGCGCTGGACCAGCCCCAGGCAGAAAGTTCGTGGCGCCCGTCGTCGCGGACGTCCGCCCTGGGGCACATCGGATCCCGGCGCCTCCCGCGGCGCTTCGCGGGCGAGCCACCGTCGCAGCGGTCGCTGCCGGTGCTGTCGTAGCAGCCGGTCAGGCGTTGACCGCGTTCGTCGTCGACGGTGGGCACACCGATGTCGCCAAGACCTCTGCCGGTGCGCTGGTCCCCAGCGGCGCCGACCCGCTCCCACTGGCCGACGAGGCGCGCGGCGTCGGCGGTGACCAACTCACCAGCGAGATGCTTCCGCTCGACGAGGTGGACGACGTCGTCGACGTCCAGAACCTGACCAAGGCGATGGCGGTCGGCGAGGAGCTGGCCAAGAAGAGCAAGGACGCCGCCGTGCTGGCCGCCGGACAGGTCGTCCGGCCCGCCGCAGGCAGCTTCACCTCGGGTTATGGCGCCCGCTGGGGCACAACGCACTACGGCATCGACATCGCCAACCGGATCGGTACGCCGATCCGCGCGGTGCAGGACGGGGTCGTGGTGGAGTCCGGCCCTGCCTCCGGCTTCGGCATCTGGGTCCGCGTCCTGCACCTGGACGGCTTCACCACCGTCTACGGCCACCTCAACCGCTCGCTGGTGAAAGCCGGCCAGCACGTGAAGGCCGGTCAGCAGATCGCCGAGATGGGCAACCGGGGCTACTCCACCGGTCCGCATCTGCACTTCGAGGTGTGGGACGCGGCGGGGCGCAAGATGAACCCGCAACCGTGGCTCTCCGCGCGCGGCGTCGCGACCTGAGGCGCTAGAGCTTCTGCAGCGGTACGCCGCCGATCAGCATCAGCCGCACGGTTCCAGAGCTGCCGAAGTCGATCGTCGCGTTAGCGCGCACCCCGACGCCCTCGGTCGCGGTCACCGTGCCCAGGCCGTACTTGTCGTGGTTGACCCGGTCCCCGACCTCCAGCGTGATCGCCGGGGCGGGTGTCGACGGCGGCTTCCAGCTGCCACGGTCACCGAAGCCGGAGGTGCCCGAGCGCCGGCCGAACCCGACCCGACCCATCGGAGCCGACCGATCGCCCTGCCGCTCGGCGATGGTGGAGTACCGCCAGTCGATCAGCTCCACGGGCACGTCGTCGAGGAACCGGGACGCCGGATTCGTCATCGGCTGCCCGAACGCGGAGCGCACCACGGCCCGTGACAGGTACAGCCGTTCCCTGGCCCGCGTGATGCCGACGTAGGCCAGCCGTCGCTCCTCGGCCAGCTCGGTCGGATCGCCGAGCGCCCGCAGGTGCGGGAACACCCCGTCTTCCCAGCCGGTGCAGAACACCACCGGAAACTCGAGCCCCTTGGCGGTGTGCAGCGTCATCAGCGTGACCACGCCCTGGTCGCTGTCCGGGATGGAGTCCGCGTCGGCGACCAGCGCCACCCGCTCCAGGAAGGCCGCCAGCGAGCCGGGCTCGGGCAGGCCGTCCTCGGCCGGAACGGCCACCGCGGCGTCGCCGGCGAACTCGCGCGCCACCGTGACCAGCTCGGCGAGGTTCTCCACGCGGGACGCGTCCTGCGGGTCGTCGCTGGCCTCGAGCTCGGCGGTGTAGCCGGTGCGGTGCATCAGGGTCTGGAGGATCTCGTGCACCTCCTCGTCGCGGTCGACCAGCTCGCCGAGCCCGTCGAGCAGCTCGACGAACCCCGCGATGCACCGCTGGCTGCGGCTGGCCAGCGTCGGGAACTCCTCCGGGTGCTCGGCGGCGAGCCGCAGTGCGGCGGCGAAGGAGATCCGGTCCCGGTCGGCGACGTAGGCGACGATCTCCTCGGCGCGGTCGCCGATGCCGCGCTTGGGGACGTTGAGGATGCGTCGCAGGCTGACGGTGTCCTCGGGGTTGGACAGCACGCGCAGGTAGGCCAACGCGTCGCGCACCTCGCGCCGCTCGTAGAACCGCACACCACCGACGACCCGGTAGGGCATCCCGACGCGCATGAACACGTCCTCGAACACCCGTGACTGGGCATTGGTCCGGTAGAAGACCGCGACGTCGCTGTTGCGGGTGTTACCAGCGTCGACCAGCCTGTCGATCTCGCCGGCGACGAACGCCGCCTCGTCGTGCTCGTTGTCCGCCACGTAGCCGATGACCTTCTCGCCTGCGCCCGCTTCGGACCACAGCCGCTTGTCACGGCGGTCCGGGTTCCGCACGATCACCGCGTTGGCCGCCGACAGGATGGTCTGGGTGGAGCGGTAGTTCTGCTCGAGCAGGATCGTGCGGGCGTGCGGGTAGTCCCGCTCGAACTCCTCGATGTTGCGGATGCTCGCGCCCCGAAAGGCGTAGATCGACTGGTCGGCGTCGCCCACCACGCACAGCTCGGCAGGTGGCACCACGGCGTCCGGGTCGACCTCCGCGCCGGCCAGCTCACGGACCAGCAGGTACTGCGCGTGGTTGGTGTCCTGGTACTCGTCGACCAGGATGTGGCGGAACCGGCGGCGGTAGTGCTCGGCGACCTCGGGGGCGCTCTGCAGCAGGTACACCGTCTGCATGATCAGGTCGTCGAAGTCCAGCGCGTTGGCGGTGCTCAGCCGCTGCTGGTAGCCCGCGTAGACCTCGGCCACCCGGCGCTCGAAGTCGTTGGAGGCGGCCGCCGCGGCGTCGGCCTGGGTGTGCAGCTCGTTCTTGAGGTTGGAGATCTGGGCGGCCAGGGTGCGGGCGGGGTATCGCTTGGGGTCGAGGTCGAGGTCGCGCGCGACGAGGCCGACCAGCCGTCGCGAGTCGTCGGCGTCGTAGATCGAGAAGCTGGACTTCAACCCGAGGTGACGGCACTCGCGGCGCAGGATCCGCACGCACATCGAGTGGAACGTCGACACCCACATGATCTTGGCTCGGCCGCCGACCAGGCTGATCACCCGCTCGCGCATCTCGGCGGCGGCCTTGTTGGTGAAGGTGATGGCCATGATCTGGCCGGGGTTCACGTCCCGCGCGGCCAGCAGGTAGGCGATGCGGTGGGTGAGCACCCTGGTCTTGCCGGATCCCGCTCCCGCGACGATGAGCAGCGGCGAGCCGCTGTGCCGGACGGCTTCGCGCTGCTGTGGGTTGAGCCCCTCCAACAGCGCCTCCGCGTCGCGCTTCGCGGGTGCGGCGGGGGTGTTCGTGGGCAGCTCGAAAAGGGCACTCATCGCGCTTGTCAACCTACCGGCATCCACCGTTCATCCCGCCCCGCCATTCCGGCACGGCGGCGGCCGCTCAGCGCAGCGCCGGCAGCCCGGACTCGGTCGGCAGCCCGGCCTGCACCCAGTCCTGGATCCCGTCGGCGTACTTGCGGACGCTGCGGTACCCGAGCCGCTCGAGCTTGCTGGCGACCGCCTGGCTGTTGCCGCACGAGGGGTTCGAGCAGTAGACGACTATGGGAGCCTCGCGGTCGGGCAACAGTCGATCCGCCATGGTCGCGACGTCATCCTCGACGAGGTTCAGCGCGCCCGGCAGGTGCTGGGTGGCGTAGTAGGTCTCAGGGAGGGCGTCGATCACGGTCACGGCGTCGGCCAGGATCGCCTCTGCGAGGTCCGGACGGCTGATCAGGGTGGTCATGTGGCTCCTTCAGATGATTCGGACTACAGTCCGTTTGTGTCCTCCGAAGGTAACGGACCGCAGTCCGTTTCGTCAACCGAGTCGCTCGGCATGCCGTTCGTGGGTGGCGGCGCGCCTCCACGCGAGCGGGCCGACGCCGCGCGCAACCGGCTGAAGATTCTCGCCGCGGCCGCGCGGCTGTGCGCCGAGCGCGGCGTCGGCGAGGTC
>JACDBJ010000054.1 GCA_013695005.1 Pseudonocardiales bacterium | reverse complement strand
GTGCCACCCGGCGTCGTCACCACCGCTGCGGCGGCGCAGCGTCACGCCGGAGCGCGCGAGCCGCAGGTCGTCGGTGTCGTAGTAGACGGCCTCCAGCGTCTGCTCGTCAGGTCCGACCGTGGCGCTGACGCCGGGTAGGTCGTCCAGCGCGGGGAGCTGCGTCTGCTCCTGCGCGTCGTACTTCCGCTCGGTCTCGCGCACGGTGGTCGTCGTCATGCTCCCTGGTTACCCGCGCGGGCCCGGTTTCGAACCGCGCACCCGGGTGAGCTGCGTCGACGTCGCTACCGTGTGCCCCGGGAGGACGGATGACGATCACGCTCGCCGCGCTGTCGGCCGCGCACGTCGTGCTCGCGGCGGTGTGGCTCGGCGCGATGACCTACAGCCTGGTGATCGTGCAGCCGCGGGCGCTGCGGCTGCTCGGCGAGCAACGGTTCGAGGAGTTCGCCGCCGTGCTGGCCCACGGTGCACGCACGGCGGTGCTGGCGGTGATGGCCGGGCTCGCGCTGACCGGCGCAGCGCTGGTCGTGCTAGTGCTCGCCGCCGGTGATCAGGACCGGACGTGGTGGCTGCTGGTCGTTGCCAAGATCGTTGCGCTGCTGGCCGCGCTCGCGGTCTTCTCCTGGGTGTCGTGGCGGCTGTGGCCGCGGCGAATCTTCGCGCTGGACGCCGAGCTGCCCGCCGTGCGAGCTGTGTTTCGCCGGGTGGCGATCACGTTGCTGGCACTGGTGGCGGCCCAGTTCGTCCTCGGTGCGCTTGCCGGCGCGGTCGCCCGCAACTAGCTCGCGAGCGTCCGGCGTAGGGCGCAGCAATCGACGCGAAGCATGTCGGCACGACCGGGACGCACCGTGCTGAGTCGCAGACGCTGTGGCTCGACGGCGCTGCCTCGAAACCGCAGTAAGCGCAGTAGGCGCAGCGTCGAGCTGAGCGCGCGAAACAGCCCGGCAGCCCCACCCGCGGGTGAGGCGCCGGGCCGTCGGACGTCCTACCGGAGCACTACCGGGCGTCGACCGCGGCGGCGAGATCCTCGCGGCTCATCTTGGAGCGGTTGGCAATCTGCTGCTCGGAGGCGAGTTGCTTGAGCTCGTCGAGGGAGAGCTTCTCGGCGTCAGCGGGCTTCGGAGCGCCCTGCTCGGCCTTCATGGCCTCCATCCGTGCGCCCCACTCCGCGCGGGTCTCCGCGTCGGACTTGGTCCTCACCTGGGGGAACAGCTCTTCCTCTTCCTCGTCGATGTGGTGCTCCACGCTCTCGATGAGAACGGTGATCTTCGCTACCCATTCGTCCTCGCCGGGCTGCAGAGTCGAAGCCTCCTCGACCAGCACGTCGCCGACGTGGTGCTCCTGCAGGCCCTCGTCGACGACCTCGGCGATCTCCTCGTCCAGCTTGCGCACGGCCGGGTAGAAGATCTTCTCTTCGAGGTCGGTGTGGACCTTCAGCTCGAATGCGAGCTTGTCGGCGAGCTCGCCCATCTCGTCGACGTCCTCGTTGTCCTTGGCTTCCTGGAACCGGGTGAAGATGCCCCGAAACCGGTTGTGGTCGGCGATCAGAAGATCGAGACCGTCCATGCCTGCCTCCTTGCAGTGGTGGGTAGCCAGCTGCCAGGAGGTACCCCGTTGATCGGTTCTCAACCCTCGCCGAGGCGGTAGCGGGCGGGGTCGTCGGCGAAGGCCTGGCGGCACCCGGTGCCGCAGAAGTACCAGTCCTTGCCCAGCTCGTGCAGCGACAGGCTCTCGGTGGACACCGCGACGGTCATGCCGCACACGGGGTCGATCGCCTCCGTCGGAGCCGCGGCGGGAGCGTCCTTGGTCAGCTGCGGGGGAGGCGGTTGCGGGCGGCGCGCGATCAGGTCGGCGAACACCGACAGCGCGATCTCCGCCGCACCGCGGGCGCCGATGTCCAGCCCGGCCGGCGCACGCACCTGCCGGCGCTGCTCGTCGTCGACGTCGAGGCCCGCCAGTACGGCCGCCGACCGCTTCGGGCTGGCCACCAGGGCCACGTAGGGGACGCCGGCACGCAGCGCGCTGGCCAGCACGGACTCCTCGTCGCGGCCGTGTGAGGCCACCACCACGGCCACCGTGTCCGGTGCGATCTCTGCCTTGGGATCCGTCGCCGAGTGGACGTCGTAGTCCAGCGCGGCGCCGACCTTCACCAGCGCCCGGGCCACCGGGGCGTCGCCGAACACGTGCACCAGGGTGGGCGGGATCATCGCCTCCAGGAAGATCTCCAGCGTGCCGCCGGACAGGCAGGGATTGTCCACCGTCACCAGGCCCTCGACCTCCTCGGTGCCCGGCGTGGCGTCGTCGGTGGAGTTGGGCGTGATCCGCAGCAGGGTTGACTCTCCCGCGCGCAGCAGCCGGAGCCCCTCGAGCCGGACCGTCGACTCGGCGCAGGCGCCGCCGACAAAGCCCTCCATCGAGCCATCGGGCAGCACGAGCGCGCAGTCGCCGGGCTTCGCGCTGGTCGGCCGTTCGGCGCGGACGACGGTGGCAAGAACGAAAGGCGTCCGTCCGCTACGCAGCCGGTTCACCCGCTCGAACAACTCGCTGGTGGTCACCGCATGAATGTAAGGCAAACCTGTCTCACAGGCTCGCCTCCCGCAGCCACAGAGATACGACGAGACGTCTACGTCGAGGCGTCGTCCGCGTCGCCCTCGATCGACAGCACGAAGTTGCGTACCAGCACGGTCAGCTCGTCGGGGCCGTCGGCGTCCTCACGATCCCACGGTTCGTCCGCGTCGTCCGGCACGAGGTTGAGGGCGTCGAGCCGCTCGATGATCTTCTTGACGACATCGTCGACACCGGCCAGTGGGTTGGTCCGGCGCACGACCGCGTACTGGATGGCCACCTCGTCGTTGATCTCGGTCACGATCTGGAGGTTGCCAGACGGCCGGGTCGACCCTGATGCTGGCCCAGATCGTCTTGCCGACGAGCTGATCGAGCAGCCCGACGAGCACGGTGAGGTCCCTGCCGGTGAGGTCCGCGCGTAGCCGCTGGTCGAGGACATCGCGGCGTTGCGCGGCACGACCATCGCCGTCGCGTTGCTGAACCAGCGCCGGTCTCCGCGGCGGGTGAGCTCGCCGCACGCGGAGTAGGCCGGCCGTGGAAGCTGGTCATCGGACGCCGCCTCCTTCGCCGCGGCCCACGAGTTGATCGGAGCCACATGACCGAGACACTGACAGGGATTCGGGTGCGGCTGCGGGCCAGCACAGGCGCGGACGTCGACGATCTTCTTACGGTCCTCACCCACCCCGGCGTCAGAGAGGTATGGCGCGACTACGGCCGCGACACGGTGCGGGACGAGCTGGTCGGACCGACGACGTTCGCGATAGAGCTCGACGACCAGGTGGTCGGGCTGATCCAGTTCTACGAGAACGACGACCCCGAATACCGCTACGCGGGTATGGACATCGCAGTCCACCCGGACTTCCACGGGCAGGGACTCGGGCAGGACGCGGTGCGGACGCTCGCTCGGCATCTGATCGAGAATCGAGGCCATCATCGGCTGGTCATCGATCCCGCGGCTGACAACAGGAGGGCCATCCGCACCTATGCCGCGGTCGGCTTCCAGCCTGTGGGGATCATGCGTCAGTACGAGCAGGGCCCGGATGGCAGCTGGCACGACGGGCTGCTCATGGACTTGCTCGCTGCCGAACTCACACCTGGATGACTGAGAGCGCTCTCCCAGCGGCTGCGGCTCCCAGATCGTCCGAAAAGTTAACCGTTAGGGGTGGTCCCAACGGGCGAGATTCCTGGTCAGGTGTGTTCGGACCCTTGCTGGACTGCCCAGCGCGACAAAAAGGACCGACGATGACCGACGGAGCGTTCTCGTTTACGGTCGAACAGGAAGGTCCGCCGCAGACGCACACCATCCTGCGCCTCGCCGGCGAGATCGACATGATGACCGCACCAGAGCTTCGAGCCTGTCTTGTGCAGCACCTCACCATGCACCCCCAGCACTTCACTCTGGACTTCAACAGAGTGGGGTTCTTCGGCTCCGCAGGCATCGCCGTCCTCGTCGAGGTCAAACGCGCTGCCCAGGAGCAAGGCAGCAAGCTGTACGTCGTCAATACCGGCGCCTCCGTCATGCGAACTCTGGCCACTACCGGCCTGGCTGAACTGTTCTGCGATGAGCCACCACCGCCCTAGGAGCGGCCGGCGTTCGATCGAGCAGCTAGCCTGACGTGCGATTTGGCGCCCCCGGCAGGGCACCACACAGACGGTCCCGCCGGCGACCAACAGTCATCAGCGGGTCAGCTCGCAATCCAGGCGAAGTTTGGCTAACCCCCGAGGGCGCCAGGGAACTTGGACGAGCCGCCACAGGAACCCGATGCGGTGCGTCACCGGGCACGGCGCCCGATCAGTCGCCGGTCAGCGGAAGGTGGTGGCACGCGCGACGGCCCGCCGGGGGTTGCCCCGGTGTGAATCGGTGGCCTCCCGTGCTCGTGCCGGATGGGCTCGGGGGGTGGGTTTCGTACATTCGGACGGCGACGATCAGGCCGGATGTGACGGTGAGGGCGGCGACGGCCCAGACGGCCGTGCGGATGCTGAAGGTGTCGGCGAGGAGTCCGGCGGTGAGGGCGCCGATGGCGAATCCGCTGTCGCGCCAAAGCCGGTAGACGCCGACCGAGCGGGCGCGCCAGCTGGGGTGGGCGACGTCGCCGATGGTGGCGAGCAGGGTGGGGTACACCATGGCGGTGCCGGCTCCAAGCAGCACCGCGGCGACGGCCCAGGTCGTAAACGAGTCGCTGAGGGCGACGATCGCCAGCGCTCCGCCTTGTAGCAGCATGCCGCTGGTGATCAGCGGTTTGCGTCCGGTGTGGTCGGACAGCGCCCCGGTGATCAGTTGACCCAGTCCCCACACGGCCGGGTAGAGCGCGACGAGCACCCCGATCTGGGCGATGGACAAGCCGGCGGCGGCGAACAGCAGGGGGAACAGTCCCCAGGCCAGCCCGTCGTTGAGGTTGTTGACCATGCCGGCTTGGCTGGCCGCGGACAGGGCGGGTTCGCGAAAGCTGCTCTGGACGAATACCTGCCGGTTGGTGAGGTGGGCGTGCAGGTGGTGGTGTCGCCCGTCGGTGCGTGTGGTGTGCGCGGCGGCTTCCAGGCGGGCGTGCTCGCGGGTCTCGCGCACCGCCAGGGTGGACAGTCCCAGTCCGAGGGCGGCGTAGGCAGTTCCGAGGTAGAACGGCTCGGGACGCAGCCCGTGCGTAGCGGCGATGTATCCGGTGGCCAGTGCGGTGGCGGCGACGGCGAGATAGCCGGCGGCCTCGTTGAGTCCCATCGCCAGTCCGCGGCGATCCGGTCCGACGAGGTCGATCTTCATGATCACAGTGGTGGACCAGGTCAGGCCCTGGTTGATGCCGAGCAGCACGTTGGCCGTGATCACCCATCCCCAGGTCGGGGCGTAGATCAGCAGCAGCGGCACCGGAAGCGCGATCAGCCATCCGATGACGAGTACGGGTTTGCGGCCGTAGCGGTCGCACAGGGTGCCGGCGAGGTAGTTGGTGGCGGCTTTGGTGGCACCGAAGGCCAGGATGAAGGTCAGTGCGCTGGTGTAGCCGGTGAGCCCGAACTCGGTCTCGGCCAGCAGCGGCAACACAGTGCGCTCTTGACCGAGCATCCCGCCGACCAGCGCGTTCACCGCGACGAGCATGACGAACTGCGCCAGGTTTGCCCGCAGCCCCAGCCGCAGCGGCGTGGTGAACCCATGGGCCGCCGGTGTGGTCACGACCCTGTGGCCAGGGGTTGTCCGGTGGCGTGGCTCCAGTCATCGGGGCCGCCGGTGAGGATGGAGATGTCCTGGTGGCCGGCTTGTTCGAGCAGGCTGGCTGCGCTGGCGGCGCGTTCCCCATGGCCGCACATCACCACGACTGGCCCAGCCGGCAGCCGTTCTGCGGCGCCTGGCACCGAGCCGAGCTCGACGTGGTGGGCGCCAGGAAGGTGCCCGGCGGTGAACTCGGACAGTTGCCGGGTGTCGAGCACGCGGCGGCGTCCGATCTGGCCGGGGGTGACCAGCCCGGTGCTGCTGGTTGGTTGTCCGGCTGCGGCCCACGCCGGGATGCCCCCGTCGAGCTCACCGGCGAGGTGGTCGTAGCCGATCTTGAGCGCTGGCCAGACGATGTCCTCTGCGTGCTGGTCCGGGTTGCGGATCACGACCACCGGGGTGTCGGGCGGTGCGAGCCAGCCCAGCCAGGTCGCGAACTGCTCGCGCAACGGGATCGACACAGCGCCGGGAATGTGTCCGGCGGCGTAGTCGGGCACCGGGCGGACGTCAAGCAGCATCGCGCCGTCGACCTGCAGCGCGGCGACCTGCGCCACACTCAACAGGTCGAGCGCGGAGGCGGTGCCGTCCAGGACTGCCGGGCCGCGTCTGTTGATCTCACCGAGGTGCCGGAAGTAGGGTGGGTAGCTGCCCAGTGAGCCGAGCAGTGCCGCGACGAAGGCCTCCTCGTCGGGCGCCTGCAGCAGCGGGTTGGTGGCGACCTCCCGACCGATCGTGCTGGTCCGATCCGCGCCGGGCGGGGCGGAGCAGAACGACCCAGCGCCGTGGGTGGGCCACGCCGCGGTCTGCGCGGGCAGTGTCGTCAGGCGTCGCAGGGAGCGGTATTGAGCCCGGGCGAGATCCTCGGTGCGTTCGGGCCCGAGCAGGTCGGTCCGTGCCGCGGAACCAACGATCAGCGACCCACCGGTGAACACCCCCACCGGGGTGGCGCCGTCACGCACCAGCAACGACAAGTGCTCATCGGTGTGCCCCGGCGTGGCCACCGCCGCCAGCACCAGACCGCCGAGGTCGACCTCGTCGCCGTCGCGCAAACCATGGTGGTCGAACTCGCGAGCGCCGGCGGCCGAGGCCAGCACCGTCGCGCCCTCGTCATGGGCCAGTTGCACCGCGCCGGACAGGAAGTCCGCATGCAGGTGGGTGTCGCCGACAACACGGATCTGCAAGCCCAGCGAAGCGGCCGTGGCGCGGACTGCGCGTAGGTCCCGGGGCGGGTCCACCACCAACGCGCTCCCGTCACCCAGATCCAGCAGGTAGCAGGAGTTCCCCAAGCCTTCGTCCACCACCGCGGTCATGCCGACGGTGATGCGGGTGGTGTTGGTCATGGGCGACTTCCACGATCGGGCGAACCAACGAGCACGGAGCGAGTCCCGCTCGGCGCATCGCGCGGAGTTCCGTCGTCGATGGCACCGGCCGTAGCGGCCCATTCCGGGAATCCGTCCTCGAGGCGGGCCGCCTCGTACCCGGCGGCCGTCAGCATGCGCACTGCGTCGTCGGCGTACACGCAGTACCGACCACGGCAGTAGGCGACAACGTGGTTGCCCGCTGGTACCTCGCTGAGCCGGCGACGCAGCTCATCGATCGGCACTGAGAGGGCCCCGGCGATGTGGCCGGCTCGGAACTCCGGCTCTGGCCGGACGTCCAACAGGACCACCTCACCGTGTCGAACCGATTCGTGTAGCTCCTCGCGGGTGATGGTGCGCAGCCCGGTGCGGTCGCCGAGGTAGGCGGCCGCCAGCCGGTCGATCTCGGCGAGTTGCTCGGTGGCGACGTCGCGCACGGCCGCCCACAACTGCTGCACCCGGTCGCCGGCCAGCGAGTAGTGGCTGCGGGTGCCTTCCCGGCGTGCGGTGACCAGGCCGGCGCGCAGCAGTTGCTGCAGGTGTTGGGAGGTGTTGGCGACGCTCTGCCCGATCTCAGCGGCGATTTCGTCCACGGGCCGCTCTGCTTGGGCCAGTAGGTCGACGATCTCGGCGCGGCGTCCGTTGCCGAGCGCCTTGGCCACCGTCGCGAGCCCGTCGTACAGCGCGTCCTTCGCCGCTCGGTCACCCATCAGTACCTCCGCAAGCAGACAATTTGTCAATTGACCTCTTGACAATACTCATGGCCACAAGGATGCTCGTCAAGCAATCAATTGAAGACGTGTAACGAGGAGCTCAGATGACGATCTCGACCAGCACCCACGTCGACACCGCGGATCTGACCCGGCGAGTGCAGGAGGTGTACCGGGCCGTCGCCGAGCAACCCGGCGGCGACTACCACTTCGAGCTGGGTCGCGCCCTGGCCCACCGGCTGGGTTACCCGGTCGAGCTGTTGGACCAGATCCCCGAGCAGGCGCTGGAGTCCTTTGCGGGTGTCGGCTACTTCTTCGACATCGCCCAGCCGGCCGCCGGGGAGCGCGTGCTGGATCTCGGCAGCGGGTCGGGCACCGACGTGTTCGCCGCAGCCGCGCTGGTCGGTCCCACCGGTCACGTCACCGGCATCGACATGACCCCAGCCCAACTGGCCAAGGCCGAGCGGCTGCGGGCAAGCGCCGAGATCTCATCCGTCGAGTTCACCGCCGCCCGGATCGAGGACCTGCCGCTTGCCGACGCCACGGTCGAGTTGGTCATCTCCAACGGCGTGGTCAACCTCTCGCCTGACAAGCCGGCGGTGTTCCGCGCCGCCGCCCGAGTCTTGGTGCCCGGTGGCCGTCTGGCGTTGGCCGACATCGTCACCGAACGGCCGCTGACCGAGCAGATCAGCTGCAATGCCGAGCTGTGGGCGGCGTGCATCGGCGGCGCCGCCCAACGCGACACCTACCTGGCCGCCATCGCCGACGCCGGCCTGGTCGTGCGGGCGGTGCGGACCAACCACAAGTACCGGTTCCTGTCCGGCAGCGCGCAAGCCGCCACCGAAACCTACGGCGTCACCAGCATCAGCCTGCTCGCCGTCAAGCCCGCCTGACCACCCCACCCGCAGCCCGAGGAGATCGCCCCATGTCTGGTAAAGCCGTCATCAGCCTGACCACCGGCCTGGAGGACCCCGAGAAGGTCATGGTCGCCTTCCTGGTTGCCCTCGGCGCCGCCGAACAAGGCAGACCAACATTGACGTTCCTGACCAAGGAAGCCGTCCGGCTCGCCCTGACCGGCGTCGCCGCCGGCAGCGCCTGCGGAACCTGCCGGTGCTTGCAGCGGGCCGTACCAGCCTTCGGCGGCTGCTGCGAGCGGTCGGACCAAGTTCCAGCGCCGCTAGCTCTATCCGCAGGCGCGGCTTAACATGACGGTGTACAGACGCGCTGAGACACCATGCATGTGCTCCCCACGGCTCGCACGACCGGGACGTTCGTGACCCGGTCGGCGCGAATCCGACCGGGGGGATCATGACCGCGACAGCCACTGGTGCGCCGACGGCCGTGGACGACCGGCCTGTGATCGTTGTCGGCGGTGGCCCGACTGGCTTGACCGCGGCACTGGAGTTGGCCTATCACGGCGTGCCGAGCATCGTGCTGGAGGCGGGCCGCCAACGCGGCGACGGCTCGCGGGCCATCGCCTTGCACCGCACGGCGCTGCTGGTGTGGGAGCGGCTCGGTTGCGCGGAGCCGATGCTGGAGCAGGGAACCGTCTGGCTGACCCGACGGACGTTCTTCCGTGAGCGCGAGGTGCACACCCTTCTGATGCCCGAGCCGTCCGCCGGTGAGTTGCCCACGTTCGTCAACCTGCCGCAGTACCGGACCGAGGACTGCCTGCTACGCCGGTTGCGAGCCACCTCGTCCATCGACCTCCATTGGGAGCACCGGGTCGTCGGCGTCGTGCAGACCGACTCCGGTGTCACCGTCGAGGCGCAGACCCCCGATGGCACCGTTCGCGTCAGCGGCTCGTACCTGCTGGCCTGTGACGGGGCGCGCAGTTCGGTGCGCAAGCTGCTCGCATTGCGGTTCCCCGGCACGACGTATCCCGACCGGTTTCTCATCGCCGACATCCGCACGGATCTCCCGCTGCCGCCCGAGCCCCGGTTCTTCTTCGACCACCCCACGAACCCGCGGTCCACGGTCCTCATCCACCCGCAGCCAGACGGTGTGTGGCGCATCGACTGGCAGCTCGGCCATTCGGCGTCCGTAGCGGACGAGTGCGCACCCGACGCCCTCCGGCGCCGGATTCGGGGTCTGATCGGCGAGCTCCCGTACGAGCTGGTGTGGCTCAGCGACTACCAGTTCCACCAGCGGCAACTGGCCCGACTGCGACACGGCCGGGTCTTCTTCCTGGGAGACGCGGCCCATCTCGTGGCGCCCTTCGGTGCCCGGGGGCTGAACAGTGCGATACACGACGTCGAGAACCTGGGTTGGAAGCTCGCCTGGGCGATACAGGGTCGGGCTCCGGAGTCGTTGCTCGATACATATCAGCAGGAGCGTTGGCCCGCGCAACGTCATGACCAGCGCGTCACCAACGCCACCATGCGGTTCATGGCGCCGCGCACCAGGGCGCAGCGGCTGCGGCGCGGCATGATCCTTCGCCTGAGCACGGTGAGCAAGGCTGCCCGACGGAGGGTCAACAGCGGTCGGATGAGCCAGCCGTTCACCTACCGGAGCTCACCCATCCTCGTTCGCGGGGATGGGTGGCGCGAACGGTGGCCGAACGCTCCGCGCCCCGGTGCGCGGGTGCCCGATGTCGCCTGCCGCATCGTTGCCGAGCTACCGGTTCGGGACGCGCCGGTCACCTGGCTACGGCGGCTGATCGGCGGAGGCTTCCTGGCGCTCTACTTCGCCGCGGACGACGCCGATGCGCTGCGGTTCGCGGCGGGCGTTCGTGCCGAGCGCCACCCGGGCTGGGTCGCCGTTCGGCCAGTGTTACCCGAGGCGCCACGTGTCTGCGGTGTGCTGCCGGCGATCTGGGACCACATCGGCGCGATCGGCAAGGGCTTCGCGGCCGAACCGGGGGCACTGTTCCTCGTCCGGCCGGACGGCCACCTCGCCGCACGGCGGCGGCGCGCCCGCCCGGCAGACGTGGCCCGGCTGGTCGCCGTCGCCGCGGGAAACTCACCAACGACCGCCGACGGCGGCTGACTGGCGGTCACGAGCGGTCGGGCTCCCAGTCGAGCTGGGTCCGCACACCCTGCAGCAGCGCAGCCACATCATTTGCCACATTCACCAGCAAGAAACCCTGCCGGATCCGCTCCTCGGCCGCCCGGGCACTCGGGCAGTAGATGCCCGCCGGCAGGCCATGAGCACGTGCGGTGCTGACGATCGTGTCGAGGGCCTCACGGAGGATGGAGTCCGCGCTCTCCGTGTCAGGTTCCACGCCCAGGGAGATCGCCAAGTCGACCGGCCCAACGAAGACGCCGTCGATCCCAGGCACGCTGAACATGGCCGCAAGATTGTCCAGCGCGGCTCTACTCTCCACCTGGATGAAGACGAGCGTTTCGGCGTTCGCCTGCCGCCGGTAGTCCGCCATGGACAGTCCCAGGCTCAACCCCGCCCATGCGCTGCCGAAGCTGCGCTGGCCCTGTGGAGGGAACTTCGCCGCAGCGACGACAGCCTCCGCCTGGGATCGAGTATTGATCATGGGTGCGATGATCCCCCAGGCACCGGCGTCCAACGCCCGCTTGACGTTCTCCACGTCCGCATGGGCCAACCGCACGACAGGTGCACCCCCGGCATCCGCGATGGCGGCCACCATCTGCATCATCGTCTCGGCACCCATCGGTCCGTGCTCTGCGTCCACCGCCAACCAATCGCACGACATGCGAGCCAGCAGGCGCACCGTCGCCGGACTGGGAATGCTCAGCCACACCCCTCGGCAGGGCTGGCCGTCCAGCAACCGACGCTTCAACGTGTTCGCAGGCATGCGCTGACGATACGGCCCCGTGGTGCCGGATACCGGCGTGATCGACAGGGCTGCGGCGCGGCCATGTCGACGTCAGCCCCGCGCATCAGCGGCTTCGTCGCACCGACGCTGTCGACTCGTATCTCGCCAACCACCGGGTGTGCTCGACCAGCCCGTGGATCAACGGAGCCACGTTGCCGACCAGCGAGTCGTTCCACCCCCGAGCACCGCGCTGGGAGGGTGCCGTGTGAGGACCATGGACTGATCCCGGCGGTTTCGCCGCAGCCCGATCGAGGCGATGCAACCACATCTCGGCGACCGTGGCCGGGCGTCCGACGACGGGCCCGGCTCTGGGTCGGGTGTTGGGATGGCTCCTGGTCTGCCACCCGGACTTTCAGTCGCCGACGCGGCTACCCGGCGGCTCGCGTCACCCGTGTGCCGGGGTATCGGGCTGGCGGCTCACCAGCAGCCCGAGCCGTAGCCCTTACCGACCGAGCTGCATTCGACCAAACCCTTGCCGACCGGGCTGTGCTCGACCAACCCGGTACAGCAATAGCCCTTCTGGTCTGCCGGGCCCGAGCCCTGGGCCGCCATCGGCCTGCTGCACGCCCGGTGTGGTGGAACGGATCCGGCCTACGAGGGGAGCCTGGGCGGCCTGCATTGCGGCGCTGACCGAATGCGTGTGCATCGTCGTATGACGGTGACTGTCGGTCACGGAGGCAAAGCCATATGCAGCACATCGAGGACAGCGCCCGAGCCGAACTCGCTGTGGCGTGGCCCACATGAAGCAGCGCGCGGCGCAGCGGATGCGCCGGCGGAGCGGCTTGGATCGGCGCGACCTGGCCCGGACTGCGCCGGGTCCTGGCGCACGATCACGCCACCGGCCTGGGTCATGGCGACCCTCGTCCGGCGCTACGAGGCGGCCCACGGCGAGTGGGCTTTTCCCTCCACGCGTGGCACGTTGCGCGACCCTGACAACACCCGTGGCCGACTCCGCGACGTGATCGCGGGCACCGAATGGGAGGGCCTGCACCCACACGCATTTCGACGCCTGGTGGCTACCCGGCTCGACGCGGCCGGCCTCACTGCGCGCGAGATCGCCGACTACCTCGGCCATGAGCGAGTGTCGATGACGCAGGACGTCTATATGACTCGCAAGTCCAACGGAATCAATGCGGCGGCGGCTTTGCAGCTACTCGCCCCGTCCGAAAACAGGGGGTAAACCGTGTGTCGATCTTGGCGGTTTGATCACACACCCGGTGTGACCTGGGGTGGAGCGCCCTCGGCAGGACTCGAACCTGCGACCTGGAGATTAGAAGTTCACGCGGGCTCAGCGTCGTGCTGACCTGCGTAAACGCAGGTCATTGACGAGCCTGACCGGCTCAGTCTCTAGCTGTATGAAGATCATCAACTAGAGACGGGATTCGAACGTGAGCAGAGGAAGGAAACTGTGCCGATCCAGGGCATCCAGGCGATGGTCTGGGTCGCCACGATCCCCCTCGCAGCCCACCTCGGCTCGATGATCCACCGCAACCTCGGCGCATACGGCTGAGCGCGCCGCTCAACGTGATAGGTCGGGGTGTGCGAGGTAGCTGGCAGCGCAGCCACCAAACCGGGCAGACTGCACCTCGTGACAGTAGTTAGGGCCGCGCCGCTGGAGCGCCCGGTCTATGGCATGAGCCAGGCCGCGCGCCTACTCGGGCTGCGCACAGACACCGTGCGCCGTTGGATCGACGGCTACGTGCGCTCTGGAGTCGCCTACGCGCCGGTGATCCGTGAGGAACGCACCAGCGATGACACCGTCACGTGGGGCGAGTTCGTCGAAGCTGGCTACCTACGCGAATACCGTGCGAAGCAGGTCAGCCTGCAGTACCTGAGGCCGGTCATTGCCCTGCTCCGCAAGGAGCTCGGTGTCCGCTACCCGCTGGCCACCCTCAAGCCCTACACCTCCGGCCGCAGCCTCGCTCTCGAAGTGCAGAAGACCGTGGGCCTCGATCCCGCGCTCAACATCGTCATTCTCGGCCGCGACGGCACCCTCCAGCTGGCGGACCCTGCACAGGCATTCCTGGAGAAGGTCGACTTCGCCGGGGAGGGCAATCAGGATGCGACGAGGTTGTATCCGCTCGGTCGATCGGTGCCGGTTGTGCTGGACCCTGAGCGCAGCTTCGGTGAGCCGACCTTGCCGACGGGAGTCCGCACCGAGATCCTCGCCGAACTCATCGACGCAGGCGAGGAACCGGATCGGGTAGCCGCCGTGTACAAAGTCAACACGAATGACGTGGCCGCGGCTGTGCGCTACGAGCGCGATATCGCCCCGCGCCGAGCCGCCTGACAGAGCCGTGCCGGCGAGCGCATTGGCATCTTCATTTTCCGCGCTGATTGCAGTGGGCGCCCTGGTCGTCAACGCCACGAAATAGAAGCGTCCTGAGGCGTCTGCAGAGTCGCGCCCTTGGCGACACTCGCACGTTCGTCGTCAGTCGACCCAGGGAAGTGCTGGACGTCGCCTACCCGCATCGGCTGACGTCATGCGTCACGTCGTGCGCGGGGCACCATGCGCGCGGTGGCCTCAGCTGCTGCGGTAGCGACCTCGGTGTAGACGGACGTGTACGTGTTGGCGGTGAGCACCACCGACGAGTGGCCCAGCGTCTCCTGGACGACCTTCATGTCCACACCAGCCGCGAGCATCAGCGACGCTGCGCCGTGTCGGAGATCGTGTAGCCGGATCGGGGGCAGCCCGGCCGCGACGGTTAGATCATCTATGAACATGTCCGAGACTGCGTTCGGGTGGAGGGGTGAGCCGTCCTCCCGACAGAACACCTTGCCGGACTCGACCCAAGCTTCGCCCCAGGCCATGCGGTCCGCGAGTTGCTGCTTGCGGTGCGCCTTGAGTGCAGCCACCGTGCCTTCATCGAGCGCAATGACGCGCTCCCCGGCGTTGGATTTCGGAGTGTCCTCGCAGACATCGCCGTCCACTACAATGCGCTCGCGGATGATCGTCACCGCGCCGCGCTTGAAGTCGACCTCGGGCCATTCGAGTCCACACGCCTCGCCCCGACGTAGGCCACGGAAAGCAATCAGATGCCAGAGCGCATACAGCCGATGCTCGGCTGCGTGATCGAGAAATGCGCCGAGGTGATCGGGCCGCCACACCATGACGGGGCTGGGTGTGGGCACCTGCTCACGGGCTCTCTTAGCGATCTTGCGTTCTTGGTCAGCTTGTCGACCTCTGCCTGCCATCGCTCGACGCGTTCCTCGGTCCACACCATCGCCCTGGGTCGCTTGCCAGTGGGCAGCTTGACCAGCGCGGCTGGATTGATCGTGATGAGGCCCTGTCGCACCGCGTCCGACAGAGCCGTTCGGAGCGAGGCGCGCACGCGCTGACGAGTAGCCGGCCCTGCGCCTCGCGCGCCCTTGACCTTGCCGACCTGGGCGAGCATGGACGCGACGTGCTGTAC
>JACDBJ010000053.1 GCA_013695005.1 Pseudonocardiales bacterium | reverse complement strand
TGATCTTCGGGGTGAGCTTCGAGCTGCCGCTGCTGGTCGTGATGCTCAACCGCGCCGGCGTGGTCAGCTACGACCGGCTGCGCCGTTCCCGCCGAGGTCTGATCTTCGGCCTGTTCGTGTTCGCCGCGATCGCCACCCCCGGCCAGGACCCGATCTCCATGCTGGCGCTCTCCGCAGCGCTCGTGGTGCTGTTCGAGCTGGCCACCCAGCTCGCGCGGATGCACGACAAGCGCAAGGCACGCGAGCGGGCAGCGCTGGACGCGCTGGACCCCGACGAGCCGTCGCCGATCGACACCACGCCGTCCGTGCTGGACACGACGCCGTCGCAGCTCGACACCACCACCGGCGGGCCCGCCGAGCCCGGCCCGCGCTACGACGACTCGACCTGAGCATCCGACTGACCGGACAGCTGATCGCCTACGCTCCGCGCTCATGCGTGTGACGTTGCTGGTCAACCCCTCCGCGGGCTCGGGCGGAGCCGGCCGTGCCGCCGACAGGGTCGCTACCAGTCTGCGCACCGTGGCCGACAAGCTCGACGTCCGGGTCAGCCGCAACGCCGACCACGCCAAGGCCATCGCCTCGGCAGCCGTCGCCGAGGGGATCGACGTGCTGGCGGTGCTCGGCGGTGACGGGCTGGTGCACCTCGGCGCGAACGCGTGCGCGCAGAGCTCCACCGCGCTGGCCGTGGTGCCGGCGGCTCCGGCAACGACCTCGTCGGTGCGCTCGGCCTGCCCGAACGCACCGACGCCGCCGTGAACGCCGTCGCGCAGCTGCTCAGCGGCAACCTCCGGCGGCGAATCGACCTGGGACGGGTGGTGGACGGGCCGGCGCAGGGCCGGTGGTGGGCGACCGTGCTCTGCGCCGGGTTCGACTCGGCGGTGGCCGAGCGCGCGAACCGGATGCGCTGGCCCCGCGGCCACTTGCGCTACGACATCGCCCTGTTCGCCGAGCTGGCCCGGCTGCATCCGATGCCGCTGGCCGTGGACACCGACGACGACCACATCGAGCTGCTCGCGACGCTGGTTGCCATCGGCAACGGTGACCGCTACGGCGGCGGCCTGCGCATGTGCCCGCAGGCACAGTTGGACGACGGGCTGTTCGACGTCACCGTGGCGGAGGCGATGAGCCGGCGGCGACTGATGCGGGTGCTGCCGAAGGTGCGCAACGGCGGACACCTCGGCGACCCGTCGGTGCGGACGCTGCGAGTGCGCACGGTGCGGGTGGAGTGCCCGAGCTGGTTGGGCTACGCCGACGGCGAGCCGCTGGCGCCGCTGCCACTGACGGTGGAGTGCATGCCAGGCGCTCTTGAGGTGGTCGCGCCGCACGTGTGACAGCCTGGAGGGGTGGTCAGCACTCCCGCCGAGGCCTACGCAGCCGCCCAGGCGCGTACGTCCCGGCCTCAGCTGGCGGAGTTCGCGGCCACGCTGCCGTTCGAGCTGGACCCGTTCCAGCGCACGGCATGCGAGGCGCTGGAGGACGGCCACGGCGTGCTGGTGTGCGCGCCGACCGGCGCAGGCAAGACCGTCGTCGGCGAGTTCGCCGTGCACCTCGCGCTGGCCCGCGGTGACAAGTGCTTCTACACCACGCCGATCAAGGCGTTGTCCAACCAGAAGTACGCCGACCTCGTCGCCCGGCACGGCGCCGAGTCGGTCGGGTTGCTGACCGGCGACATTTCGATCAACGGCAACGCCCGCGTGGTCGTGATGACCACCGAGGTGCTGCGCAACATGCTCTACTCCGACTCGTCGACCCTGCGCGGGCTCGGCTACGTCGTGATGGACGAGGTGCACTACCTGGCCGACCGGTTCCGCGGCGCGGTGTGGGAAGAGGTCATCCTGCAGCTGCCCGACCAGGTCAAGGTGGTGGGGCTGTCCGCGACGGTCAGCAACGCCGAGGAGTTCGGCGACTGGTTGGTCACCGTCCGCGGCGACACCACCGTCGTCGTCGATGAGCACCGCCCGGTGCCGCTGTGGCAGCACATGATGGTCGGCAAGCAGCTGCTGGACATGTTCGTCGAGGACGGCAGCCACGAGCTGCGTGTGGACCCCGTGCTGGTCAGGCGCACCCGCGAGCTGGAGAGCCAGCAGCCGGTGTTGCGCGAACGCGGCCCACGCCGCGGCCGCAACGGCGGGGGATACGGCACTGGAGGACACGGCGGCGGGGGACACGGACCGCGGTTCCGGCCGCCGTCGCGGGTCGAGGTCATCACCAGACTCGAGCGTGACGGGCTGCTGCCGGCGATCACATTCATCTTCAGCCGCGCCGGGTGCGACGCTGCGGTGGGCCAATTCGTCCGCGCGGGCCTGCGCCTGACCACCGAGGAGGAGACCGCGGAGATCCGGGCGATCGTAGACGCCCGCACCGCCGACCTGCCCGAGGCCGACCTGGGCGTGCTGGGCTACTGGGAGTGGCGAGAGGCGCTGGAGCGGGGGATCGCGGCGCACCACGCCGGGATGCTGCCGGCCTTCAAGGAGACCGTCGAGCAGCTGTTCGTCCGCGGCCTGGTCAAGGCTGTGTTCGCCACCGAGACGCTCGCGCTCGGCATCAACATGCCGGCCCGCACCGTCGTGCTGGAGAGGCTGGTCAAGTTCAACGGCGAGTCGCACGTCGAGCTGACCCCCGGCGAGTACACCCAGCTCACCGGCCGGGCCGGCAGGCGCGGCATCGACGTCGAGGGCCACGCCGTCGTCCTGTGGCAGCCCGGTGTCGACCCCGCCCAGGTCGCCGGGCTGGCCTCCACCCGTACCTACCCCCTGCGCAGCTCGTTCCGCCCCGGCTACAACATGGCGATCAACCTGCTCGGGCGGCTCGGCCGGGACAAGGCGCGCGAGCTGCTGGAGCAGTCCTTCGGCCAGTTCCAGGCCGACCGCTCGGTGGTCGGGCTGGCCCGGCGCATCGAGCGCAACACCCAGGCGCTCGAGGGGTACCAGGGCTCGATGGACTGCCACCTCGGCGACTTCCCGTCCTATGCCGAGCTGCGCCGCCAGATCTCCGAGCGGGAGAAGGCGGCGAGCCGCCAGGGCGTGGCCGCGCGCAGGGCCACGGCCGCCGACGCGCTGCGCGAGCTGAAGCCAGGTGACGTCATCGCGGTGCCACACGGCCGTAGGGCGGGCCTGGCCGTCGTGCTCGACCCGGGTTCGGAGCAGGCCGGTGACCCACGGCCGTTGGTTCTGACCGAGGATCGCTGGGCCGGCCGGCTGTCCGCGGCCGACTTCCCGGCCCCGGTGCAGCCGCTGGGCCGGATGCGGCTGCCCCGGCGGGTGGACCACCGTGTCGCCCGGGTACGCCGCGACCTCGCCTCCAGCCTGCGTAACACCGGGATCCAGG
>JACDBJ010000040.1 GCA_013695005.1 Pseudonocardiales bacterium | reverse complement strand
CCGAGCTTCGGCTCCCCGTCGTTGCCGACGCTGACGTCGTCCACGATCCGCACGCCGTGCCCGAGCCGGTCGGCGCCGCACCACTGCAGCGCCTCCCAGATCGACGGCAGCCCGAACGCCTCCCCGGCGTGGATGGTGAAGTGCGCGTTCTGCTGGCGCAGGTACTCGAACGCGTCGAGGTGCCTGGTCGGCGGGAAGCCGGCCTCGGCCCCGGCGATGTCGAATCCGAGCACGCCCTGGTCGCGGTAGCGCACCGCCAGCTCGGCGATCTCCAACGAGCGGGCCGCGTGCCGCATCGCCGTGAGCAGCGGGCAGATCTTGATCTCGTGGCCCTGTGCCGCCGCCCGCTCGGTGCCGACCCGGAAGCCCTCGAGCACCGCCTCGACCACCTCTTCCAGCGGCAGGCCCTGCTCGGTGTGCAGCTCGGGGGCGAAGCGCACCTCGGCGTAGACGACGCCGTCGAGGGCAAGGTCCTCCGCGCACTCGGCGGCGACCCGGACTACCGCGTCGGCGGTCTGCATCACCCCGACGGTGTGGCCGAAGGTCTCCAGGTAGCGCTCGAGCGAACCCGAGTACGCCGCCTCGTTGAACCACTTGCCCAGCTCGGCCGGGTCCATGGTCGGCAGCTTGTCGTAGCCGGTGGCCTGTGCGAGCTCGATCACGGTGGCCGGCCGCAGCCCGCCGTCGAGGTGGTCGTGCAGTAGAACCTTCGGGGCGGTACGGATGTTCTCCTCGGCTAACGGTGCTGGCACGCCAACCACGGTAGCGCCTGCAGGTTGCGCGCTCGATCGTGCGGCGTAGACCCACATGAACACCAACGCACGCACCGTGTGCGACAAACTGCGACAACTCTGATACGCACCGTAGCCGCCGCAGTGGCCCCAGTCGAGCAGACCGCCGTCCCGGCTACCCTTTCCGGTCTAAGGCTCCCCACCTTCGACGAAAGCCGCCCGCCGTGAGCGACAACAGCAACCTGTCCTTCGACCGAATGCGCGGCATGCTGATGCGCGCCGCCGAGATCCGGGACAGCGAACAGCAGCAGATCTTCGACTCGTTGGACGAAATCCACTCCAGGCTCGCCACGCTGGACTCGCTCGGTGCCGTCCGCAAGCGGCTCGCCGAGCTGCCGGACCGCACCGAGGTCAGCGTCCTCGCCGAGCGGCTGGACGAGACCGTCGCCAAGCTCGACGGCCAGGAGGCCGCGATCAACGCGGCGGCTCGGGGCGTCGACGCCATCGTCGACAAGCTGGCCAAGCCGTTCGCCCAGCTCGACGGGCGGCTGGACGCCATCGCCGGCCGGATGGAAGGCGTGTCCGGCCGGATGGAAGGGCTGGACGACCGCCTCGGTGGCCTGCACAAGCGTCTCGACGACCTCGACAACCGTCTCGACCGCAACGAGATGCGTCTCGACGGGCTGCCCAGCGCGCTGACCGGGCCGGTCCGCGAGCGGGTCGACGGGCTCGAGCGCACCCTGCGCGACTACATGAACGGCACCCGGGAGGCCGTGCAGCAGTCGCTGGCCGAGACCGGCGAAGGCGTGCGGCACCTGGTCGGTGAGACCGGCATCGGGCTGCACAACCGGCTCGAGGAGCTGGCCAACCGCCCCGCGGTCGACCCCACCGAGCAGCTCAGCACCCTCGCCGACCGGCTGGAGTCGCTGGCCACCCGGCTGGACACCGTCGCGGCCCGGCTGGACGCGGTCGAGGACGGCATCACCGGCCGGATCGGCAACCTCGGCGGCACCATCGAGCAGGGCATCGGCAAGCTCGACGCGACGCTGCTCGACCGACCCGACCGGGCGGCGCTGGCCAACGTCGTGCAGCAGGCCAACAAGGAGTCCGAGCGGCGCAACGCCGGCCAGTTGGACGAGGCGATGGCCACCTTCGCGGAGATCATCCTCGGCCGGGGCACCGCCGCCGTTCAGCCGCCCGTCATGCCGCCGCCGCGGCCGGCCCAGCGCCGCGGCCGCAGCAAGCCGGCGGTCAAGGCACTCAACGGCCGCAGCGCGGCCACCAACGACTCCGACGACTCCGACCTCGACTGACCTCCGGCCCGTGCGGTGATCGCCGTTTCGGTGCCGAAACGTGCGCTGAGCGAGCGCTAAGCAGCCGAACCGGCGATCACTCCGGGCGGACGGTGTCGATGACCAACGCCGGCCGCTCGGCGGCCTCGTCGGCGACGACCATCGCCCGCTCCAACGCCTCGCGGCCGGCGGGGAGCTTCTCCGGGGTGTCGGTATGCAGCTCGGCCAACGGCTGGCCGGCGACGACGGTCTCACCGAGGCCGACGAGCAGCCGCACGCCCGCGGCAGCCTGCACCGGGTCCTCCTTGCGCGCCCGCCCCGCGC
>JACDBJ010000039.1 GCA_013695005.1 Pseudonocardiales bacterium | reverse complement strand
GAGCTACGCCGCCCTGGCCGCCCGGCCGGAGCCGGTGCCGACCCAGCGGGTACACGGTGACCTGCACCTCGGTCAGACGCTGCGCACACCCAAGGGCTGGCTGGTCATCGACTTCGAGGGCGAGCCGTCGCGACCGGTTGCCGAGCGCTCCCGACCGGACTCGGCACTGCGCGACGTCGCCGGCATGCTGCGGTCCTTCGACTACGCAGCCCACCACCAGCTGCTGGACTGGAAGGACGGCGAGGAGCCCGACGCCCAGCTGTCCTGGCACGCCCGCGAGTGGTCCAAGCGCAACCGGGACGCGTTCTGCGACGGCTACGCCAAAACCATGGGTGCGGACCCGCGCGCCGACGCGGTGCTGCTGCGGGCGTACGAGCTGGACAAGGCGGTGTACGAGACCGTGTACGAGGCGCGCAACCGCCCGACGTGGCTGTCCATCCCACTCGGATCGATCGCCCGGCTCGCCGAGAACGGCGACGCGAACTAACTAGCTCGCGCGCCGACCAGCGCCCGGTCCGAGGCATCTCGACTGCACGAGTGATGATGCCTATGCTGTCACGATGCGTACAACAGTCACCCTCGACGACGACGTCGTCGCGGCCCTGCGCCAGGTCGAGAGGGAGCGCGGCGTGTCCTTCAAGGAGGCGCTGAACTCGGCGGTGCGCGCCGGACTGACCTCGCCGGCGTCCAGCACCGGTGCACCGTTCTCGGTCGAGCCCTTCCGGGCCGCGATCCGGCCCGGCATCGACCTGCGAACAGCCAACCGGCTGCTGGCCGATCTCGAGGATGACGAACTGGCACGCAAGTTCGAGCTCGGCAAGTGAAGCTGCTCGACGTCAACCTGCTGATCTACGCCCACAACTCAGCAACCCCAGAACACTCCCGCGCGCGCCGCTGGTTCGAAGACATCATGTCGAGGACCGAGACCGTCGCGTTCCCGTGGCACACGCTGCTCGGCTTCGTCCGGCTCACGACGAGAGCCACCATCATGCAGCCGCCGCTGCCGCCCGGAGCCGCACTTGACTACGTCGAGATGTGGCTGGCGCAGCCGTGCGCGGCTGTCGTGCATCCGACGAACCGGCATCCAGCCGTCCTGCGGGACCTGCTCGATGCCGTCGGGACGGCCGGCAACCGCACGTCTGATGCCCATCTCGCGGCGCTGGCCATCGAGCACGGCGCCACCCTGTGCTCCCGCGACGAGGATTTCGGGCGCTTCCCCGGGCTACGGTGGCTCGACCCGATCGCGAGTGGTCCTTCGCTTCCGCCGCAGCGCGATGGACGTTGACCGCCGGTTCGGAAACCGCCGAGCTCGGGTATGTGCTAACTTCTACACATGCGTATGCACATTGAACTGGACGACGCGCTGGTCGCCAAGGTGGACGAGTTGGCCGGGCCGCGCGGTCGCAGCTCTTTCGTGCGCGAAGCCATCGAGCGGGCTGTGCGGTCGGAGCTCCGGTGGGCGCGGCTAGAGGCTGCCGCCGGGGCCATATCGGATGAGAGCCACGAGTGGGACTCCGACCCCGGCGACTGGGTCCGCCAGCAGCGACGCGGCGACTCACGCCGCGCCGGCTGACAGCGTGCTGCACCTTCTCGACTCGACGGTTCTGATCGACTTCCTGCGTGGTAGACCCGCTGTCAGGCGAGTACAGCTCCTGCGCGCCGCCGGCGACGTGCCGGCGACGACGGCGATCAACGTGGAAGAGATCGTCCGCGGTCTACGCGCCGAGGAGTACGCAGCCGCAGAACGCCTGTTCGCGGGCCTCGTGATCGTGCCGATCAGCGAGCCCGAAGGGTGGCGAGCCGGACGGTGGCGACGCGAGTTCGCGGCGCGCGGGATCACGCTCTGGCAGGCCGACTGCTTGATCGCGGCAGCCGCGGCGCGTGTACGCGCCCCGCTCGCCACCGGCAACCCCAAAGACTTCCCGATGCCGGGGGTCGATGTCCAACACTGGCCGGTGGGCGAGTAACGACCCTGGCCCGGCCGTCAGGTCTCCAGCTTCATGAACACGATGATGTTGTCGCCGTAGCCGAGATCGCCACCGACGAACTCACCGCCGCACGTGATCAGCCGCAGCTCCGGACCGGCCGTGTTGCCATAGACCTTCGCGGTCGGGAACGCATCCTTGGATACCTGGTCGACCCGGTACGCCCGGAACTTCAGAACCTTGCCGTCCTCGCGCGTCACACTTGTCAGGTCGCCGACCTTAATCTCGTTCAGCCGGTTTAATTTGCCTGGCTTACCACGGCCGTCGACATGGCCGAGGATCACCGCCGGACCGGGCTCACCGGGGAGGACGCCGAGCGAGTACCAGCCAGCCTGCATGGGCGTCTTCACATCCGGCGTCTCGACCTCGCCGTTTGCCTGCTTACGCAGCGGGATCAGCGTGGA
>JACDBJ010000032.1 GCA_013695005.1 Pseudonocardiales bacterium | reverse complement strand
TCGTAGCGGCCCTCGCCGTAGACCACCATCGAGCCGGCCAGCACCAGTGCAGGCACCGCCGCGGCGTGCATCGCGGCGAGCAGCACCGCGGTGCCGTAGTCGTTGTGGGTGGCGTAGGCCGGCGCGTCCGCAGGGTCGAGGCCGTGCCCGACCAGCGCCGCCTGGTGGCACACCGCGTCGACCCCGGGCAGCAGCCGGGCCAACAGCTCGCCGTCGCGCACGTCGCCGGCCACGAACTCGTGCTCGCTGGTCCACGGCGGCGGCTCGGAGTCGCGGTGCGCCTGCGGCAGCAGGGCGTCGAGCAGCACGACGCTGTGGCCGTCGGCGGCCAGCCGGTCGGCGATGTGGGAGCCGATGAAACCGGCCCCTCCGGTGATCAGTACCCGCACGGTGCGCGAGGGTAGCCGCCGCGGCGTGTCACAGATCGGTAAGGAGTTACGCGGCGGCGCAGTCGCGGCCAGGACCTATGCTCCGAGGGGCACCGACACCGACGCGTGTGAGGGGTGGGAGAGGTGTTGCTTGCGGCCTCCGAGGCCCCGTTGCTGGCCCGGCCCCACTACGCGGGCGGCGACCCAGGCCCGATCGTGGCGGCGTTGGCGCAGGTCCCAGAGCTGCTCGTGGTCGCGACACCGTTCCTCGGTGCCGCGCTGGGCCCGTCCGCGATCGACTGGCGCACGAAGGAGATAGTGATCGTGCGCACCTCCGCACTCGCCGGCTGCCGCTACTGCGTGCAGTCGCATACGGTGGTCGCGCTGGATGCCGGGCTGACCAAGGCGGAGGTCTCTGTGCTACGCGGCGAAGCTGCGGCCGAGAATTGCTTCTCTGCGCCGCGCGAGCGGGTACTGCTGCACTGGATCGACGCCGTCGCGGGCGGAGCCGGCCCCATCGATGCGACGGTACGGGCCGCACTGCGGCGACACTGGGTCGATCATGAGGTCGTCGAGCTCACCGCGGTGATCGGCGTGACCCTGATGCTCAACCGGTTCGCCACCGCGCTGGAGCTGCCGGTCGCCACCCAGACGCTGGACCGGCTGGCCGCGGAGGGGCTGGCGTGACGGCGTCGACGATCAGGCCGGCCGTTGCCGACGGACGCCTTCCTGGCCGGGTGTGGATGTATTCCAACTACCACTGCAACCTGGCGTGCACCTACTGCCTGACCGAGTCGGGTCCGAAGGCGCAGCGGCGGGAGCTCGATCCCGAGGCGATGATCGACATCGCCCGTCAGGCGCTTGAGCTGGGCTTCACCGATCTCGGCGTGACCGGCGGCGAGATCTTCCTGCTCAGCCGGATGCCCGAGGTGCTCGCCGAGCTGGCACGGTCGCTGCCCGTCGTCGCGCTGACCAACGGCACGCTGTTCAGCCGGCGGCTGCTCGATGAGGTCCAGCAGCTCGCCGAGCTGCCCGTCGCGCTGCAGATCTCGCTGGATCGGCCCGATCCGGACACCAACGACGCAATGCGCGGGCCGGACAACTTCGCCAAGGTCGTCGCCGCGATACCGCGCCTGGTGGAGCGCGGGGTCACGGTGCGGATCGCGACCACGGTGGAGTCCATCGAGGACGCCGAGCTCGACCGGCTGTGCGAGCTGCACCGCGGTCTCGGTGTGCCGGACGCCGACCACGTCATCCGGCCGATCATCGCGCGCGGGCGGGCGGTCGACCACGACCTCGGCGTGCAGGCCGACGTGCCTGATCTTCCGGCCGAGCTGACGATCACCGCGGACGGCGCGTTCTGGAGCCCGTTCGGCCCGACCGTGCACGGCGGCCGGCTCGACACCGACCTGCTGATCACCCGTACGACCCGGCCGCTGTCGGTGCCGGCGCAAGCCCTGCTTGGCCTGGTCGAGCAACGACCGGCGGGCGCGGACTCGACGCTCAACATCAGATGAGCGTGACCCTCGGTGCCCGGTCCGGGCGCCCTCGGCCACCTCGAACGACTCACCCTCGGAGGTACCCGTCATGACCGGTACGGCTGTCGAGCCGGCGACGCTGGCCGCGTCGCCACAGCTGCTCGCGCGCGGTTTCGCCGCCTTGCGGATCTTCTTCGGACTGATCTACCTCAGCAACACGATTGCCAAGATCTTCAACATCGGTATGGTCGAGTTCGGGCCGTTCGGGTTCTCGCTGATCAGCCGCGATGGCGCCCGCGGGCTGCTGGAGGGAGCCGCGAAGGAGACCTGGATCACCCCGCTGGGGGCGCTGTACGAGAACCTCGTGCTGGCCAACTGGGGGTTCTTCCAGTGGTTCCTGACCGTCGCCGAGCTCGGCATCGCCGTCGGCCTGCTGTTCGGCATCGCCAGCCGGGCCGCGGCGTTGGGTGGGCTGCTGCTCATCACCCCCATCTGGGTCATGCTGTGGGACGAGCAGCTGTACCTGTGGCAGTACCCGGTCGACTTGTTCCCGCTGTTGCTGCTGGCCATCGTGCCAGCCGGGCGTGTCGGCGGCCTCGACGGCAAGCTCGCGGCCCGATTCAACGGGCGGTGGCCGTTCTAGGATGATCACAACTGGAACATCGAGCCGCGCCACCATGACCCGTCGGTCGACGGTGGTCCGGGGAATGCTTCCGATGGTCGTCGCGGCGATCATGCTCTCGTTGTCGGCCTGCGCCGCCGGTCCAGCGACGACGAACGGGCCCGCCGGCGAGTCGGCGGCCACCGGGAACGGCGCGGCGCTGAGGTTCACCGGCACCACGCTGGACGGCGCCACCTTGGACGGCTCGACGCTGTCCGGCAAGCCGCTTGTGCTGTGGTTCTGGGCGCCGTGGTGCACGACCTGCCGGGCCGAGGGCCCGGACGTGGCGAGGGTCGCCGCTCAGTACCAGGGCCGGGTGAGCTTCCTCGGGGTGGCCGGACGCGGCGAGGTCGAAGCGATGCGCGCGTTCGTCACCGATACCGGCACCGGCGGCTTCGGCCACCTGGCGGACGTCAGTGGGGAGCTGTGGACGAGGTTCGGTGTGGTCTCGCAGCCGGCGTTCGTGCTGGTGGACCCCTCCGGGTCGGTGCAGCGCTCCGTCGGCGCCCTGGATGGCGAGCAGTTGCGCACCATGGTCGAACAGCTCGCCGTCGCCTGAGCCTGGCGGAGGAGGCCGAGGAGGACTAGGTGGATCAGGCGCTGCTGGCGTTGGCCCTGGTCGCCGGCGCGGTGGCCGCGTTCAACCCCTGTGGGTTCGCGCTGCTGCCGGCCTACCTTGGGCTACTGGTGGCTCAGGACCGCACCGGGGCGGCCAATGGTCGGGCGGCGGCGGTGGCGGCGGCGGTGCGCTTCGCGGCGGGGATGACGCTGGGCTTCGTCGCGGTGTTCGGGCTGGTCGGCGGCGTGCTCGCGCCGTTGGCGGTGTCGATCGAGCGCTACCTGCCGGTGGTGACGGTCGTGATGGGCGTCGTGCTGGTCGGGTTGGGCGGCTGGCTGCTGGCCGGGCGCCAGCTGGCGATCCCGGGGCTGGCCGGCCGCGGGCGGGCACCCACGTCGAGCTGGCCGTCGCAGATCGGCTACGGGGTGTCGTTCGGGCTGGCATCGTTGTCCTGCACGATCGCCCCGTTCCTCGCGGTGACCGCGGGATCGCTGCGGGCCGGCGGTCCGTTCGGGGTGGCGAGCACGTTCGTCGCCTACTCCGTCGGGATGGGCACCGTCGTGCTGGCGCTCGCGGTGGCGGTGGCGACGGCGAGCACCTCCCTGGTCGCGTCGATGCGCCGGGCCGGTGCGGTGATCAGCCGGGGCAGCGGCGCGCTGCTGGTCATCGCGGGCGCGTACGTGGCGTGGTACGGCTGGTTCGAGCTCCGGGTGCTAGCCGGCACCACCACCTCTGACCCGGTGATCTCGGCCGCGGTCGCGGTGCAGGCCGGCATCACCCGGTGGTTGGTCACGCTCGGTCCCGCTCCGCTGGTCGGGCTCGCCGTCGCGCTTGCCGCGCTGCTGGTGGCCGGTGTGCTGCGCAGCCGGCGCAAGGCCGGTGACGATGGCGTGCCGGCCGGGTCAGGGCCACTGCGATGAGCCGCCCGCGACGTGCCCGGCCTGGCCTGCGCCGCAAGGCTGGCCGGCTTGGTCCGGCGGCGATCGTGATGGCCGCGTTGGTCATGGC
>JACDBJ010000601.1 GCA_013695005.1 Pseudonocardiales bacterium | reverse complement strand
GGCCGGAGTCGATCGGCCCGGCGTAGTCGGGCTGCCAGCCGGGCTGGGACCACACCGGCTGGGCGGGTGCGACCGGAGGCGGTGTCACGGAACGAGCCGCCAGCGGTGGTGGTGGTGGTGGTGGTGGTGGTGGTGCGGGCTGCAGTGGCCTCGGCGCCGTCGGCTGCTGGGCCGCTGGCGGGCTCGGCTCGACCGGCGGCGTGACCTCCGGCCCGGTCGGCGCCGTCGGCTCTTCGATCTGCAGCTTCTCCAGCTGTGCACTCAGGTGCGGCGGCCCGGTGAGCGGCAGGACGGTCCGCACCGGATACGGCTGCTCGTCGCGGACCACGATCGTGCCGCGGATCATGTCCCGCAGGACGTCGGTGAGCTCGTCGACGCCGTCGGCCGGTCCGGTTGCGACGCCGTAGAGCATCCATCGCGGCCCGTCCACGCCGATGAAGCGGCACTGCGCGGTCGGCGTGCCGGTCACCACCTCGCGGCCCCACGGGCCGAGCTCCCAGCGGACCCAGGCGCCGTCCCGCTTCAGGGTCGCGACGATCTCGTCGGCGAGGCCCGGCCACAGCGGCGCCGAGCGCGGGGCGGCCAGCGAGCTGATGCTGAGCCGACCGAGCGGCACCAAGATGTGAACTGCCTTGAGCCGCCCCCCTGGGGCCGACTCGACCTGCAGCTTCGCCTCGTCGGGCATCGGCACCCGCACCGATCCGAAGTCCAGCCGGCCGACCGCGTCGGTCTGCTCCATGTCCAGCTCGGTGGCGTCGAACGGCCCGTGGTCGCGCTCGCCGAGGTCATGGGCGTCAGCGCCGGCGCTGCCAGCACTGGCGGGCTCGGCATCGGGCTCGAACTCCGGCCCGTCGTCGACCTCCGCCTCGGTATCGAGGTCGGTATCGAGGTCGGGATCGTCGTCGCCTTCCGGCGTGAGCTGGGCCGGTTCGGGATATCCCTCCAGCCCGAGGTACGGGTCGACCTCGACCTCCGGCGTGCGGTCCCGCCCGCTGTGCCTCCCCCGGCGCGCCACTAGGCGCTCGCCCCGTCAGTGGGCGACGAGCCGAGGTGACCGCCGGTCGAGCCGTACCCACCGTCGCCCCGCTGCGACGCCGGCAGCTCGTCCACCTCGCGGAACACGGCGGTCGCGACCCGTTGCACCACGAGCTGGGCAATCCGGTCGCCGCGGCGCAGCCGGATCGCTTCGTCGGTGTCGTGGTTGATCAGGCAGACCCGGACCTCGCCGCGGTAGCCGGCATCCACCGTGCCCGGGGCGTTGACCACCGAGAGCCCGGCGCGCGCGGCCAGGCCGGAGCGGGGATGTACGAAACCGGCATAGCCGGCCGGCAGCGCAATCGCGATTCCGGTGCCGACCACCGCCCGGCGACCTGGTTCGAGCACGAGATCCTCCGTGGTCATCAGGTCGGCCCCGGCGTCCCCGTCCCGCGCGTAGCACGGCAGCGGGATGTCGGGATCCAACCTGGTGAGCAGTACCTCGACAGAATCAGCGGCTCGCACGGCGGGCGAGAATACCCTGGGTACAAATGCCGATGGACGGTTTGTGATGGCCTCGGCGGCGTCCGGCACCGCTACGCGGTGAGCGGTGCGGGACCCGCCGGGTCGTGTCGTCAGCCCAACGATCAGGCTGCGCAGTCGCGGCAGATGTACTGCCCGTTGCGCTGTTCGGCCAGCCGGCTGCGGTGGTGCACCAGGAAGCAGCTCGCGCAGGTGAACTCGTCATCCTGCTTCGGCAGTACCCGAACGGTCAGCTCCTCGCCGGAGAGGTCGGCTCCGGGCAGCTCGAAGCTCTCCGCTGTGTCGGACTCGTCGACGTCGACGACAGCGGACTGCGCCTCGTTGCGACGAGCCTTCAACTCCTCGAGCGAGTCCTCCGCGAGGTCGTCTGTCTCGTTACGCCGCGGAGCGTCGTAGTCGGTCGCCATCTTCCCACCCTCGAAAACTCTGTTTCTCATTCGTGCCGCTGCCAACGTCCCAGCGCCCCGGTTTGTGCCCGGCGTCCGGGTGACGCCCGTCTCAGCGATATGCGTTCGCAAGGCTGGCGGCCTTGGATCACCGTCAATCGCGCGACCGGTTGCCGGGTCAGTCGGCAGACCGGGACGGCAGAGGGTAGCTCAGCAAGCCGCGCGGGGCGATTCAACGTCGCCGCGGCGCGCCGCCGCAAGACGAGCCGCGCGGGATTAGGGTGCCGATGTGGCTGTCGACCTGTCTGCCCCGCGTCACGGGTCGGGTGTCGCATGAGCGAGCCGATGGGTCCGCTGGTGCGTGGCATCGGCCGCCGCCGTAGGGCGCCCGCCGTCCTCTTGATAGTCGTACTGGCGGTGCTCGGCGTCGTCACCTGGACGATCGTTCTGATGACCTCCTCCAACACCTCCATGGGCGTGAGCTGCAACCAACCGGCCAACGGCCCCGCACCGGGCGAGGTCGTCGCCGCCGACGAGCTGGCCGAGACCGCGCCGGTCGCCGCCGGTGCGGTCAAGATCCGGGCGCTCAACGCGGGCGGGCAGCGCGGGCGGGCGAACCTCGTCGCCACTCAGCTGGGCGACCTCGGCTTCACCGAGGCGGCGCCTGCGGCGAACGATCCGGTCTACCCCGACGCCGACCTCGACTGCCGGGGCCAGATCCGCTTCGGCCCGGCCGGCGCCGGGGCGGCCCGGACCCTGAGCATCGTGCTGCCGTGCACCGAGCTGATCCGCGACACCCGCGGCGACGACACCATCGACCTCGCGGTCGGCAACGCGTTCGGCGAGGTGAACCCCACCAAGCCCGCCAGGGACCTGCTCGACCAGCTCGCCGGGACCACCGACGGCGCCCCCGCCGGCACCCAGGCCGACCCCGATCTCCTGGCCCGCGCGTCCCTGGCCAAGTCGACCTGCTGAGCCCCACCTGCTGGGCCTCAGACCTCCCCTGCGTCCAGCTCGACGCACAGCGCAGCCAGCTCGGCGGCCACCCCGGGCGCCGCGGCGAACACCGCGTCGCGGCCCAGCCCGTCGGGCGGTTCGACCGAGCCGGGCAGAGCCGGTGGCCGCACGACCGCGCCGGCCTCCGCGGCGATCAGCCCGCCCG
>JACDBJ010000599.1 GCA_013695005.1 Pseudonocardiales bacterium | reverse complement strand
GCCCGGCGAACCCGCCGAGCGCGACCTCGCGCTCGTGATGGTCACCAACACCGACCCGTGGACCTATCTCGGCCGCCGTCCGCTGCGCACCAACCCCGGCACCAGCTTCGACGACGGGCTGAGCCTGCTCGCGCTGCGCAACCTTCAACTGCGCACGGTGCTCCCCACGGTGGCCCAGGTCTTCCGCCGCAACGGGGCTCCGGGCGGGGTGAACGTGCTGTGCCGCGACGACCTGCCGCTCATCCAGGTGCGCACCCAGGAACCGGTCGGATTGCAGCTAGACGGCGACTACCTGGGAGAACGCACCGAAGTGGACTTCACAGCGGTACCATCGGCGTTGCGCGTCGTCGTGTGAGAGGTGCTGCTGGGCGCAGTTGAGCAGTTTCGTCACTCGATGCGGTGACGCTCGTGGGCCACTCACCGCCCCCGGTGAACCGTCGACCCCTTTGGGGCTCGCAGCAGGCCTGACGATCGTTCACCGTAGTGCGTAGCAACGAAGACACGGCCTGGGAGCCATCCCAGGCATGGTCCTCCGCCTCCGGGATTCTCGGAAGCGGAGGGCGCAGCAGGTCAGCTGCCCCGTGGTCGGCCTGGAACCCTTGAAGAATGCTCAAGCTCGTGAAAGAATTCACAAGCTGAGTAACACTGTGATCAAGCTGACGCGACCCCGATCGCGCCTAACGAGGAGCACCGACATCATGGATTGGCGCCACCGCGCTATCTGCCGCGACGAGGACCCGGAGCTGTTCTTCCCCGTGGGGACCAGCGGCCCGGCCGTCCTGCAGATCGCCGAGGCCAAGACCGTCTGCCGACGCTGTCCCGTGGCGTCCGAGTGCCTGAGCTGGGCTCTTGACAGCGGCCAGGACGCTGGCGTCTGGGGCGGCATGAGCGAGGACGAACGGCGCGCGCTGAAGCGCAGCACCGCCCGGCCACGTACTCCGAGCATCTCCTGACTGACTGACGCTCCCCGGTTGTGGGCCCGGTTGCCGACGAAGGCACCGGGCCCGCACTGCGCCTGCAGGCCTACAACGACCGCAACTACAACGGCCGCAGGGGAACTCGCAGGACCGCCTCCGTGCCCCGCGGCTGGGCCCGGCGCAGCCCGAGCGTTGCGTGCAGCTCGGAGTCCACCAGCGTGCGGACGATCTGCAGGCCGAGCCCGTCGGAGTGGTCGATGACGAACCCGGCCGGAAGCCCGCAGCCGTCGTCGGCCACCACGATGTCCAGGAAGCCCCCAGACCTCCGGACGTTGATCACCACCTCGCCCTGCTCCCCAGGGCCGTGCGCGTGCGCCAGGGCGTTGTGCACCAGCTCAGTGAGCACCATGACCAGCGGCGTGGCCAGCGCCGCCGGCACGACGCCGAACCCGCCGGTGCGGCGCAGCACCACCTTCGACTCTGCCGTGGACACTTCGTGCAGCATCGGCATGACCTTGTCGAACAGCTCGTCGAGATCGACCAGCTCGTCGAGCGACATCGACAACGTCTCGTGCACCAGCGCAATCGAGTTCACCCGTCGCACCGACTCGTGCAGGGCCTGCCGCGCCTCGGCGTTGCTGGTACGGCGAGCCTGCAGCCGCAGCAGCGCGGCGACCGTCTGCAGGTTGTTCTTCACCCGGTGATGGATCTCGCGGATCGTGGCGTCCTTGCTGAGCAACGCGCGGTCGCGCAGCTTGAGCTCGGTGACGTCGCGGACCATCACCAGCGCACCCGCCGCGGTGCCGCCAGGGCGCAGCGGCAGCGCCCGCAGCAGCATCACCGCGCCCCGCGCCTCGATCTCCATCAGCAGCGACGGCCGGCCCTCCAGCGCCGCCCAGATCCGGCCTGCGGCGTCGGTGCCCTCGAACGGGTCGGCGACCAGGCCGCGCGTGATCGTCGTCAGCAGGCTCCCGACGAGGTCGTCGGAGTGACCCATCCGGTGGTAGGCGGACTGCGCGTTGGGGCTGGCGTAGACGACCTGGCCGCCCTGGTCGAGGCGGATGAAACCGTCGCCGGCGCGAGGGCCGGTGTCCACGACGGGCATCGGACCGGCCGGCGGGAAGCTGCCGTCGGCGATCATCTGGCACAGGTCGGCCGCGCCGCCGAGGTAGGCGATCTCCAGCGGGCTGGGCACCCTGGGCATGCCGAGGTTGGTGTCGCGGCCGAGCACGGCCACGATGCGATCACCGAAGCGGACCGGGATGGTCTCGCGGCGGACCGCCACCTCCAAGTACCAGCGCGGGTCCTCCTCGCGGCAGATCCGGCCCTGGACCATAGCTCGGCGCAGCTGGGGGTGCTCCTCGACGCTGACCCGGCTGGCCACCGCGTCCTCACGGTGGGCGGTGGGCGCGGTTGTCGGGCGAACCTGCGCGACGCAGAGGAACTCCTGCTCGTCGAGCGGGATCCACATCAGGAAGTCGGCGAACGACAGGTCCGACAGCAGCTGCCACTCGGCGACGACGCGCTGCAGGTGTTCGGCGGCCGGGACCGGAAGGTCGGTGTGCTCGGCCAGCAGTTCGCTCAGCGTGGACAAGTGCGGCCCAGCATCACTCCACGAGGGCGATCAGATCGCCACTCTGCACGACGTCGCCCTCCGCGACGGCAACCTTGGTGACGGTGCCGTCCACCTCGGTGATGACCGGGATCTCCATCTTCATGGACTCCAGGATGACCAGCGTGTCGCCGTCGGAGACCTCGACACCCTCGGCGACGACGACGCTCATCACGTTCGCCACCATCTCCGCCCTGATCTCCTCGGCCACGCGCGCCTCCCCTGTCTCGGCTGCCGCCGGGCCGATGTCTCGGCAGGGCAATCCAACCACGCGTGCGAGACTGGGCCAGAACCCGTTCTGTCGGATCTGCTCGACAGTTCACCATCAGTCCCTGACTACGAGTTACCGCGAGGCACAGATGTCCCGGAAGGCACGCAAGCGTCGGAACCGCAAGAAGTCATCGGCCAACCACGGCAAGCGGCCAAACGCCTAGCGCCAGCTCAGCTGCGGCGCTGGATGCGGGTGGAGCGCACCTCGACGGTGGTGCCCTGCGGGCCGCGCTCGACGCTCACCTGCGTCGTCTGCTCGATCACCACGTGCCGTAGCTCGGTGTGCAGCCGAGCGCGCAGGCCGGCCGGAGCAGCCTCGCGGCACTTGCGAGCGAGCAGCCCCTTGATCTTCTCCTCGACGCCATACTCCTCGAGGCACGGCCCGCACTCTTCGAGGTGCTGGGCCAGCTTGCTGCGGCATACGTCGTCGCACTCGTTGTCCAGGAAGAGGTACAGCTGCTCGAGTACCTCCGAGCACGGCGTCTCGTGCGGCTTGCCGCAGCTCATGGCGCTACCTCCTGACCGCGAAGGAAGCCCCGCTCCTTGGCGGTGTCGGTCAGCATCTCGCGTAGCTGGCGCCGGCCGCGGTGCAGCCGCGACATCACGGTGCCGATGGGCGTACCCATGATGTCGGCGATCTCCTTGTAGGCAAAGCCTTCGACGTCGGCGAGGTAGACCGCCATCCGGAACTCCTCGGGCAGCTGTTGCAGCGCTTCCTTGACGTCGGAGTCCGGCAGCCGGTCCAGCGCCTCCATCTCGGCGGACGGCAGCCCGCTCGAGGTGTGCTCACCGGCCGCGGCGAGCTGCCAGTCGGCGATCTCGTCGGTCGGCTGCTGCAGGGGCTGGCGCTGCCGCTTGCGGTAGCCGTTGATGTAGGTGTTGGTGAGGATCCGGTACAGCCACGCCTTGAGGTTGGTGCCTGCGCGGAAGGACTCGAACGCGGCGAACGCCTTGAGGAACGTCTCCTGGACGAGGTCCTCAGCGTCGGCCGGGTTGCGCGTCATGCGCAGCGCGGCACCGTAGAGCTGGTCCAGCATGGGCATGGCGTCGCGCTCGAAGCGCTCGGCGCGCTGCTCAGGTGTCTCGACCGTCTCGGGGGCGCTGTCGACAGCGGCCTGACCCATCGTGTCCGGCACCGGACTCCCTCCCCGCCGAGTGGTCACCGCAACGGTGGCCGTCGGCTTGTCCGCAAGCGTCGAGGATACGCGCCGGGTCTTGACGCGGCTCGGCGCCGCTGCCGGCGGCCGGGCTTTCGCCGGGCTTCGCCGAACGGTGGACGGGACGGTGGTCGAGGAAACCATCGCGCTCCTTGCGTGGGAACCTTCGCGACATGGGCACGGGCTGCAACGCCGAGCGGCCGGTCAAGATTCCCGCGCGACACCGGGTGACATTAGCGAAAGCAAAGGACTATCTTCGCTTTCGCAAACCTCAGCTAACGGAAGGAGCGTCCGATGAGGTCAGCATGCACCATCGTCGCGCTGTTGCTCATGATGATCACGGCCCCCTCGGCATGGGCCGCCACCCGGGACGCAGGACTGTAGGACCACGTCGCGGCCAGCCCCGCGTCCGGCCCGGCCGCCGACAGCGGCATCGACCTCGGCGCCGAGGCGAACGTGACCTGCTCGCCGAGCCCGTCGGGGACCGGCCCTGTCTCGGTGAAGCCGTCCGGCAGGTGGCCGAGGTGATCGAAGACCTCCACCGGTTCGCCGGTGTCCTGCGTCCACTCGCCGCCGGAGGTGTCGAACGCCTTGGTCACCGCTGCTGCGGCCTGCTCCGCGCTGCGGTAGCGCTCGGCCGGGTTCTCGGCGAGCAGCCGGCGCAGCACCGCGGCGACCGGGCCGGGCAGCCCTGGCGGCGGCGCGACGCTCGACTGCCACGGATCGGCCGGCGGAGGCTGCCCACTCAGCAGCTGGCAACCGACGACACCCAGCCCGTACAGGTCCTGCCGCGGGTCCGGCGCCGCGCCGCGCAGCTGCTCCGGGGCGAAGTAGCCCGGCGTGCCGATCACGTACTGCTGCTGGGTCAGCCGCGGCTCGCCGAGCACCACGGCGATGCCGAAGTCGCTCAGCCGCAGGTGCGGGCGGCCACGCCCACTGGGCTCCAGCAGCAGGTTCGCCGGCTTGAGGTCGCGGTGCACGACACCGGCCGCATGTACCGCCGCAAGCCCTTGCGCCAGCTGGGCGAGCAGTTCGCCGGCCACGTCGACCGGCAGCGGGCCGTAATCGCCCAGCAGGTCGGCCACCGAGCCGCCACGCATGAGCTCCATGGTGAACAACACCTGGTCGTCCTCGGCCGCCCAGCCGTTGGGCGCGAGCACGTGCGGGTGCTCGATGCGCAGCGACTGCTCGCGGACGAAGCGCAGCAGCGCGGCGGCGTCGCGCTGCTGGAGCACCTTGGCCGCGAGGTAGCGGCCGCGCTTGCGGTCCCACGTCCGCCACACCGTGCCGGCACCCCCGGTACCGAGCAGGTCGACCAGCAGGTACCTGCCGGCGACAGCTCCGCCACGGCCTGCTCCCCCACTCCGCCGATCAGCCGGGGTTCTGCACCGCCTCGTAGTGCGCGAGGGCGTCGTCGGTCCGGCCAGCGCCGTAGAGCCGCAGGAACTCCGCCAGCTCCGGATGCGCGCCGGCCAGCATCCCAGATGCCGCGATCAGCTCGTCCGCCGAGGCCAGCGCGCGCAGCAACGCCTGGATCTCGCGCACGACGCGGTGCGGGCTCGGTGCGGCGGCCGCGGCCGTCGAGCGGGTGGTGGTGGTCGCGGCGAGCGCGCGAATCTGCTCCAGCCGGGCGGGCACCTCGATCGGGTCCACAGTCCGGTTGACCACCTGCTCGGCCAGCTCCTGGACCGCCTGCAGCCGGGTCACCACCAGTGGGTTGGCGATCTTGGCGCGGTGGCCGCTCATCAGCTGCGACACCATCGGCGCGGACAGCCCCAGCACGGCGGCCAGCCGCGACTGGCTCAGGCCGAGCACCTCGATGAGCCTGCGGAAGCGCTCACCCAGCGGCTCGCCGTACCACTCCCGCTGCAACGCGCGGTTGCGCTCGGTGTCCAGGCCCGCGGTGTCGGCCACGTCCGGCGTGTTCGTCACGATCCATCAACTCTCTTTGCGACGCTTTGCGAACGTGAAGATCGTACGCCGACGGTTCGCAGCAGCGTGACTATGACACCGTCCAAACCGCCTTCACCGCCGTCGGGCCGAGCCAGCATGATGTCTGGGTGACGGTGCCGGTGATCGAACGTGCCCGGATGTGGTGGCGGACGTGGTGGACCCGCGGTTCGGCGCCGCGCGCCGTGCCGCCGGAGCTGTTCCGGACGGTGTACCTGCTGTGGGTCCTCGCGCTCGCGCTGAAGGTGCTCGGCTCGTCGTGGGACGTCTCGTGGCACTTCCGGTGGCTGCGCGACGACCTGGCGCCACCGCACCTGCTGAACTCGGCCGGCACCGCGCTGGTGATCGCGCTGGTGCTGTTCCACAGCTACACCGGCTACGGCGTCGACCGGCGCAGCCTGCGGCTGATGCAGGCCGGGATCGGTATCTTCATGATCGCGATCCCGATCGACGTGATCAACCACCGGATCAACGGGCTGGACATCACGGCGTGGACGGCCTCGCACGGGCTGCTGTTCCTCGGCACCGCCGTCATGATCGCCGGCGTGTTGCGCGGCTGGTGGCTCTACGCGCCGGCCGGTCGCACCCGGGGTGTCGTGATGGCCGCGTTGTGGATGTTCTTCTTGGAGAACATGTGGTTTCCGGCGCAGCAGCAGGAGTACGGGGTGCTCGCGGTGGCGGCGTGGGACCGCGGTCAGCCGGGCGCCGAGCCGATCCTGCTGCAGTTCGCGGCCGACCAGCAAGGCCGGGCGATCGACCGGACGGCCGTGCTGCAGTACGCGCTGCCGGTCGAGAGCTGGGTGTACCCGGTGTGGGCGGTGACCGCCGCCGCGCTCGTGCTCGTGCTGGCGCGTTTGATGATCGGCTGGCGGTGGACTGCCACTGCGGTCACCGCGGCGTACCTCGCCTACCGGTGCGTGGCGTGGCTGGCGCTCGTCGGGGGCGACTTCCCGCCGTCGGCGCTGCCGTTCATGCTCCTGGCCGGGGCGGTCGGGGTCGACGTGATCCACCAGCTGCCGATGCCGTGGTGGCTGCGCCCGCTAGTCGGAGCTCCGGTGGTGGCCGGCGCGTTGCTCGGCGCCATCGCGCTGCAGAACGCCGTGCTGGTGTCACCGCCGACGGACTACGGCGCGGGGGTCCTCGCCACGGTCGGGCTGGCGGCGCTGTGGCTCGGAGCGGCGGCACTGGTCCGCTCGGCGCCGTTCTCGCGGTGGGCCAGCCCGGCCTAGCGCGCAACTCGCTTGTTCAGAACGCGCAACTCGCCGGGGTGGGCCGCGCAACTCGCCGGGGTGGGCCGCGCAACTCGCGGGCTATTGGGCGGTGAGCCAGGTCTGGACGGCGTGCTCCAGGCCGGGGCGGTCGGAGCGGAGTGAGTGGTTGCCGGGCAGCAGCACGACCTCGCGGTTGGACGCGGGCGGTGGCCGGCCGAACGGGTCGCTCTCGCCCTGGACGACGAGCACGGGCACCGTGACCGCGTCCAGCTCGCCCAGCCGGTCCTTTTCCGGGCGCCCCGGCGGGTGCACCGGGAACGCCAGGCACAGCACGCCAACGGCACCGCCGTCAGACGCGGACCGGCAGGCCACCCGTGCGCCTGACGAACGCCCACCGAAGATCAACGGCAGCCCGTCGAACACGCCACCGGCCAGCTCCGAGGCCACCGCGAGCCATGCCGTGTCCAGCTGCAGGGCCGGAGCGGGCGACCGGCGGCCTGCCACCCGGTAGGGCTGCTCCACCAGCGCAACGTGGATGCCGGCGCGATGCGCGGCGCGGGTCGCCGAGACGAGGTCCGGCGCGCTCACCCCGCCGCCAGCGCCGTGGCCCAGCAGCAGCGCGGCCCGCCCGTGCTCGACCGTCTCCAGATGCACGAGCGCCGGCCCGTGCGGCGTGTCGATCTTCACAGCTCGAGCATCGTCTGCGCTGGCGGCTTTGGCTCGACGCGATCGACGAGGTCGGGCCCCTCGTTGCGCACGTCGTTGACCCGCGTGGACACCGGCCGCAGCTCTAGACCCGCCACGAGCGTCTCTGCCGGCGGTACGAGCAGCTCGGCGACGTCGGTGTCATCGGGGTCCAGCCACTTCGCCCATGCCTCGGGCGGCAGCACCAGCGGCATCCGGTCGTGGATGTCGGCCAGCGGCCCGACGGCGTCGGTTGTCACCACCGCGGTGCTGAACACGAGCTCGGCATCCGGCTCCGGCCGCCAGAACTCCCACAGGCCGGCCAGTGCCAGCGAGCCACCGTCGGCGCGGGTAAGGAAGAACGGCTGCTTGCGGCCGTCCTCGGCCCGCCACTCGTACCAACCGTCGGCCGGCAGCAGACACCGGCGGCGGGCCAGAGCCTTGCGGTACGCGGGCTTGTCCGCCGCGCTCTCCGCCCTGGCATTGATCAGCCGGTTACCCGTCGACGCGTCCTTGGCCCAGGACGGGATCAGCCCCCAACGCATCACGCGCAGGCTGCGCACGGTCGTATCCGGGTCCGGCGTGCCGTCGGCGTCACGGGGGTGGCGTTGCACGACGGCGAGCACCGGCCTGGTCGGCGCGACGTTGAAGTCGGCGCCGGGAGCCGCCCCGTCGGTGGCGTCGACGGCCTGGAACTCCTCCGCGAGCTCCGAGGGCCCCTTGACGGACGCGTAACGGCCGCACATACCGACATCGTTCCAGATCCGGGCGGGTGATCCCGGCGTACGCAATCATGTCCCGGTGACCCCGCCCTGGCCGGCACCGTTCGCGCACCGCCCTGTGCAGGCCCGCGTCACCGTGCCCGGCTCGAAGTCGGTCACCAGCCGCGCCTTGATGCTGGCCGCGCTGTCGGGCGGGGACGCCGCGGTGTCGGGCGCTCCGGCCAGCCGCGACACGTCGCTGATGGTCGGCGCGCTGCGCTCGCTCGGCGTGGCTGTGGAGACCGACGGCGACCGGGTCAGCATGTCGGCGCATGACGGGTTGCGCGGCGACGTCGACGTCGACTGCGGGCTCGCCGGCACGGTGATGCGCTTTGTCCCGCCTGCAGCGGTGCTCGCATCCGGGACGGTCGGTTTCGACGGCGACCCGCGGGCGCGCGAGCGGCCGATGGGTCCGATGTTGGGCGCGCTGCGCGCACTCGGCGCACGCATCGACAACGACGCCCTCCCGTTCGTGGTACACGGCGGCGGCGGGCTTACCGGCGGCGAGGTGGTACTTGACGCCTCGCAGTCGTCCCAGTTCGTCTCCGGGCTGCTGCTGTCCGGCGCCGCGTACGACAAGGGCGTGACCATTCACCACGACGGCCCAGCGCCGCCGTCGCTGCCGCACATCGCCATGACCGTCGACATGCTCCGCGCCGCAGGCGTCGACGTCGCCGAGGCGGGCGGTGGATTGGCCTGGCAGGTTGCGCCGGGACCTATCCAGCCCCGGGAGTGGCAGGTCGAGCCCGACCTGTCCAACGCGGCGGCGTTCCTCGCCGCGGCGACGGCCACCGGTGGATCGGTGACGGTCGCCGGCTGGCCGCGGCGCACCAGCCAGGCCGGGACGGCCATCCTCGGGCTGCTGGAGACCTTCGGCGCGTCGGTACTCCCCGGCCCGGACGGGATGACCGTGAACGGTTCGGCCGCGATGCACGGTGTGGACGTCGACCTGCATGACGTCGGCGAGCTTGCGCCCGTCGTCGCCGCCCTCGCGGCGTTGGCCGGCGGCCCGTCGCGGCTGCGCGGCATCGCGCACCTGCGCGGCCACGAGACCGACCGCATCGCCGCCCTCGCCACCGAGATCAACGCGCTCGGCGG
>JACDBJ010000597.1 GCA_013695005.1 Pseudonocardiales bacterium | reverse complement strand
GGACCATCGGAGGCCCTCGCTGCTCTGTCGAAGAGCACCCACTTCGACTGGCGGCTGGCCCCCTACGACCTCGCCGGTTCCAGGGCGCACGCCCGGGTCCTGCACCACGCCGGGCTGCTCACCGCCCAGGAGCTGGTCACCCTGCTGGCCGGGCTCGATCAGCTCGACGAAGACGTCGCAACCGGTGCCTTCGCGCCCACCGAGGCCGACGAGGACGTGCACACCGCGTTGGAGCGCGGGCTGGTCGAGCGGGTCGGCCCGGAGCTGGGCGGGCGCCTGCGGGCCGGGCGCTCGCGCAACGACCAGGTCACCACGTTGCTGCGGATGTGGCTGCGCGATGCGGTCCGGCGGATCGGCGACGGTGTACTGGACGTGGTGGAGGCGTTACTGGCGCAGGCCGACGCCCACCCGCGCGCCCCGATGCCCGGCCGGACCCACCTGCAGCACGCCCAGCCCGTGGTGCTCGCGCACCATCTCGCGGCGCACGCCCAGGCGCTGCTGCGCGACATCGGGCGGCTGCAGGACGCCGACCGCCGCGCCGCGGAGTCGCCCTACGGGTCCGGCGCGCTCGCCGGCTCCTCGCTCGGGCTCGACCCGGACGCGGTCGCAGCCGAGCTGGGCTTCGACGCGGCGGTGGAGAACTCGATCGACGGCACGGCCTCGCGGGACTTTGTGGCCGAGGGGCTGTTCGTACTGGCGATGATCGCGGTCGACCTGTCGCGGATCGCCGAGGAAGTGATCATCTGGTCGACCGTCGAGTTCGGCTACGTCGCCCTCGACGACGCCTACTCCACCGGCAGCTCGATCATGCCGCAGAAGAAGAACCCGGACATCGCCGAGCTTGCCAGGGGCAAGACCGGCCGCCTCATTGGCAACCTCGCCGGCCTGCTGGCCACGCTCAAGGGGCTGCCGCTGGCCTACAACCGCGACCTGCAGGAGGACAAGGAGCCGCTGTTCGACTCGTTCGAGCAGCTGCAGCTACTGCTCCCGGCGATGGCGGGACTGGTCGCCACGCTGCGCTTCGACACCGACCGGCTGGCTGAGCTGGCACCGGCGGGCTTCACTCTGGCCACCGACCTCGCCGAGTGGTTGGTACGCGCCGGCGTGCCGTTCGCGGCCGCACACGAGGCGGCCGGCGCCAGCGTGCGGATGGCCGAGGCGCGCGGCGTCGGGCTCGCCGAGCTGACCGACGCGGAGCTGGCGGCGGCCCATCCGGCGCTGACACCGAAGGTCCGCGAGGTGCTCAGCGTCGACGGCGCGATCGCCAGCCGGGACACCCGCGGCGGCACCGCGCCGGGCCGGGTGGCGGAACAGCTGATCGGGCTGCGGACCGCCGTTGCGCAGGGGCGGGCATGGACCGGAAGGGCCTGATCCTGCCCCGCAGTGCGCTCGAGGTCGACGTCCTGCCGGCGGCGCGCGTGCTGCTGGGCTGCACGCTGGAAGCCGACACCCCGGACGGCCCGGTCGCGGTGCGGCTGGTCGAGGTCGAGGCCTACCGCGGCGCGGACGACCCGGCGTCGCACAGCTACCGCGGCCTGACCCCGCGCACCGCCGTGATGTTCGGGCCGCCGGGGCACCTCTACTTCTACTTCGTCTACGGCATGCACTTCTGCGCGAACGTGACATGCATGGCCGACGGCGAGCCTGGCGCGGTGCTGCTGCGCGCGGGTGAGGTCACCTCCGATCTCGATGTCGCTCGTCACCGGCGCCCCACCGCCCGGCGTGACGCCGAGCTCGCCAGCGGCCCGGCGCGGCTGGCCGCCCTGCTCGGGCTCGGCCGGGAGCACAACGGAGCCGACCTGACCGACCCGGAGTCAACCGTGCGGCTGCTCGCCGGCCCACCTCCCGCCGCCGAGGAGCTCGTGACCGGGCCGCGGGTCGGCGTCGCGGCCGCCGCTGAGTTGCCATGGCGATTCTGGGTGGCAGGATCACCGGCGGTCAGCGCCTACCGCCCGGCGACGACCCGCCGCCGGGTTGCGAGAGGATCATCGTCGTGAGCGAGTACATCCTCGACGAGCTGGCGTGGCGTGGCCTGATCGCGCAGAGCACCGACCTCGACGCATTGCGACACGACCTCGACGGCGGGCCGCGCGCGGTCTACGGCGGGTTCGACCCCACCGCCCCCAGCCTGCACGTCGGGCACCTGGTGCTGCTCACCACACTGCGCCGCTTCCAGCTCGCCGGCCACCGCCCGATCGTGCTGGCGGGCGGGGCGACCGGCTTGATCGGCGACCCGCGAGAGGTCGGAGAACGCACCCTGCAGAAGCCCGAGGTCGTCGCCGAGTGGACCGAGCGGATCAGCGGGCAGCTGGCCAGGTTCGTCGATCTCGACGGGTCGTTCGGCGCAATCCAGGTGAACAACCTGGAATGGACGTCCCGGATGACCGCGATCGGATTCCTGCGCGACCTCGGCAAGCACTTCTCGGTCAACGTCATGCTCTCGCGCGACACGATCCAACGGCGGCTGGAGGGCGAGGGCCTGTCGTTCGCGGAGTTCAGCTACGGGCTGCTGCAGGCCAACGACTACCTCGAGCTGCACTGGCGCTACGGCTGCATCCTCCAGCTGGGCGGCTCGGACCAGTGGGGCAACATCGTCGCCGGCGTCGACCTGATCCGCAGGGTTATGGGACGCCCGACGCACGCGTTGACCTACCCGCTGCTCACCGACACCCAGGGCCGCAAGATCGGCAAGTCCACCGGCGGCGGCGGCATGTGGCTCGACCCGAGCCTCACCTCGCCGTACGCCTGGTACCAGACGTTCCTCAACCTGGAGGACGCCAAGGTCGGCGAGTACCTCCGGCTGCTGACCTTCCTGCTCCGCGAGGAGATCGAGGAGCTCGAGGCGATCACCCGCGACCGGCCGCAGACGAGGGCGGCCCAGCGCCGGCTGGCAGAGGAGATGGCGCTGCGGGTGCACGGGCCCGCCGAGACGGCCCGGGTCATCGCGGCGAGCCAGGCGCTGTTCGGACGTGGCGAGTTGCGCGAGCTGGACGCAGGCACGCTCGACGCGGCGCTGGCCGAGATCCCGTCGGCGACGGTGCGGATCGTGGAGGCGCCCACGATCGTCGACCTGCTCGTCGGCGCCGGGCTCGCCGACAGCAGGGGAGCGGCGCGGCGCACCGTGGCGGAGGGCGGCGCGTACGTGAACAACGCAAAGGTGACCGACGAGGGGTGGCAGCCAGGGGCGTCAGACCTGCTGCACGGCCGGTGGCTCGTGGTCCGGCGCGGCAAGCGACAGACGGCCGGCGTCGAGGTGCTGCCCACCTGAACATCCGGTGGACCCCCTGCGTGGCGGCCCGACGACGTTGGGTAGTGTTGCGGAGCTTGCTTGGAACGCGCGGTACGAACCGGAGCGGTCGGGAATACGGCCACCACCGGCGCCGTTGAACCCAGCGAGTCACCTCATCGAGGTGCGGCGGTCCGCCCGGAATACCGGTGACCGTCAGCTGCGTTGAGAGTCGAGCAGGCCAGAGCGGTGGTTGACGCCGTGTCCCGGACTGCGTAAGGTACGAAGGTTGCCCCAGATCGCACGTTGATCGTGTGTGATGGTGTGCGGGTGTCTTTTGAGAACTCAACAGTGTGTCGAGTGTTTGTGAGTGTTTGTTTTTGTTTGTTTGTGCCATGTTGTTTGTTGTGTTTGTTTGTCAGGGTTTTTTTTGGAGAGT
>JACDBJ010000592.1 GCA_013695005.1 Pseudonocardiales bacterium | reverse complement strand
TACGAAGTGACTCCACGTGAGAATCGACAGCGAGCCGGCGAGCTTGGACCGCGGCTCGCGAAATCGGCCGGCCGGCTCTCCCGCGACCGGCACCGACACGTTGTCCGAGCTGGCCGCGCACGCGGCGAGCAGGCCCCCCAGGGCCACACCACCGGAGGCCTGCAGCAACTGCCGCCTGCTGAACCCGGAACCTGTCATCTGGTCCCCCTCTGCATGGCGTGCAGACCTGGCCTGCCGCCGAAAGTCGCGCCAGCCTAACGAAGGCCATCCCCGCAGGCCATGACGCCGAGTGCGCGATCTGTCGGACGGTGGCGCTGGCCTCACCGGCCGGTTACCGTCGACGGCGGGTCAACTGACTCACCGCGGGAGCTCGCCGGAGCGGGCTGAGAGGGCGGCTGGTCGCCGCCGACCGCTGAACCTGACCGGGTAATGCCGGCGTAGGAAGGAACCGCCATGACCGCGCTCGCGAACCAGGCCGTCCAGCCGAACATCACCACCGGCCCGATCCAGGGCTCGCACAAGGTCTACCTCGACGGGCCCGACGGCATCCGGGTGCCGGTGCGCCGGGTGGAGCTGACCAACGGCGAGCACTTCGACGTCTACGACACCTCCGGCCCCTACACCGACTCCGACGCGGTGATCGACGTCCACGCGGGGCTGCCCCCGCTGCGTGCGGCGTGGATCGCCGGTCGGGAGCCGATCGGCGGCGCGGTGACCCAGCTCGCCTACGCCAAGGCCGGCATCGTGACGCCCGAGATGCGGTTCATCGCGTTGCGCGAGGGGGTCGACGTCGAGCTCGTGCGCCACGAGGTGGCGATCGGTCGCGCGGTCATCCCGGCCAACCGGCGGCATCCGGAGACCGAGCCGATGATCATCGGCAAGAAGTTCCTCGTGAAGATCAACGCCAACATCGGCAACAGCGCGGTGACCTCCTCGATCGAGGAGGAGGTGGACAAGATGGTGTGGGCCACCCGCTGGGGCGCCGACAACGTGATGGACCTGTCCACCGGCCGCAACATCCACGAGACCCGCGAGTGGATCATCCGCAACTCGCCGGTGCCGATCGGCACGGTGCCGATCTACCAGGCGCTGGAGAAGGTCGACGGCGACCCCGCCGCCCTGAGCTGGGAGGTCTACCGCGACACGGTGATCGAGCAGGCCGAGCAGGGCGTGGACTACATGACCGTGCATGCCGGCGTGTTGCTGCGCTACGTGCCGCTGACCGCCAAGCGGGTCACCGGCATCGTGTCCCGCGGCGGGTCGATCATGGCGGCGTGGTGCCTTGCGCACCACGAGGAGTCCTTCCTCTACACCCACTTCGACGAGCTGTGCGACATCCTGCGCGCCTACGACGTCACGTTCTCCCTCGGTGACGGGCTGCGGCCGGGGAGCATCGCGGACGCCAACGACGAGGCGCAGCTCGCCGAGCTGAAGACACTGGGTGAGCTGACCCACATCGCCCGCGCGCGCGACGTCCAGGTGATGATCGAGGGTCCCGGCCACGTGCCGATGCACAAGATCGCGGAGAACGTGCGCCTGGAGGAACAGTGGTGCGGCGAGGCGCCGTTCTACACGCTCGGGCCGCTGGCCACCGACATCGCGCCCGCCTACGACCACATCACCTCGGCCATCGGTGCGGCGCTGATCGCTCAGGCCGGCACGGCGATGCTCTGCTACGTCACTCCCAAGGAGCACCTGGGGCTGCCGAACCGCGACGACGTGAAGACCGGCGTGATCACCTACAAGATCGCCGCGCACTCCGCCGACCTGGCCAAGGAGCACCCGCACGCCCAGGCCCGCGACGATGCGCTCAGCCAGGCGCGCTTCGAGTTCCGGTGGTCCGACCAGTTCAACCTCTCGCTCGACCCGGACACCGCCCGCAGCTATCACGACGAGACGTTGCCTGCCGAGCCCGCGAAGACGGCACACTTCTGCTCGATGTGCGGCCCGAAATTCTGCTCCATGAAGATCACCCAGGACGTGCGAAAGTACGCCGAGGAGCACGGGCTGGGCAGCGTCGAGGCGATCGAGGCCGGGATGGCGGAGAAGTCGGCGGAGTTCGCCGAGCACGGCAAGCGGGTCTACCTGCCAGTCGCGGACTGACCCAGTTGGACGAACGGCACTTTCGGGCGATAGGGCTGCCCGATGCTTCCGTTCGCTCGGCGGTGGGAGACTCGCGGCCATGACGACCCCACCGGCCGGGCCGATGCTGATTCCGCGTTTCTACGTCCGGCAGAAGATCACCCTGATGGTCAACCAGTACCAGATCCTCGGCGCGAACCCGGATGGCAGCGAGGGCCCGCTGCTGGCGTACGCGCAGCAGAAGCGGATGGCGTTCAAGGAACTCGTCACCTTCTACAGCGACGAGTCCAAGGCCAGGCCGGTGTTTTCGTTCAAGGCCAGGCAGGGCCTGGACGTGCGTGCACAGCACGACGTGTTGGACGAGTACGGGCGGCCGCTGGGCTTCTTCAGCAAGGAGTTCGGGGCCAGCCTGATCCGCTCGACGTGGCACATGTCCGCCCCAGGGCTGGACGCGTTCGGCCAGGAGCGCCGCCCGGTCATCGCCGTGCTGCGCCGAATCTGGGACTTCATCCCCTACATCGGCGACGTCTGGGTGCCGTTCGTCTTCCACTTCGACTTCGTGGACAAGGCGTCCGGGGCGCCGGTGATGACCAGCGAGCGGCAGAAGGCCATCCGGGACCGCTACACCGTCACGGTGGCCGACCAGCGGCTGGACTTCCGGGTGGCGGCATCGATGGCGGTCGCACTGGACGCGTTGCAGAGCCGCTGATGTGAGCACTCCGCAGACTCCGCCGCGGGCGCTGACCATCGCCGGCTCGGACTCCGGCGGCGGCGCCGGCCTCGAGGCCGACCTGCGGACGTTCACCGCGTGCCGGGTGCACGGCTGCGTGGCCGTGACGGCGGTGACCGTGCAGAACAGCGTCGGCGTCACCGCAGTGCACGAGATCCCAGCCGACGTCGTGGCGGCGCAGATCGAGGCGGTGGTGACCGACATCGGGGTCGGCGCCGCCAAGACCGGCATGCTGGCCTCGACGGAGATCATCCGCGTGGTGGCCGCGGCGTGCGACCGCGTCGGCATCGGGCGGACTCGCGCTGTGCCTTTCGTCGTCGACCCGGTGGCGGCGTCCATGCACGGCGACCCGCTGCTGCACGACGACGCGCTGGAGGCCATCCGAACCGAGCTGTTCCCGCGCGCCACGGTCGTCACCCCGAACCTCGACGAGGTGCGCCTGCTGGTCGGGCTGGAGGTGCCGGACCGCACGGCGCAGTACGGCGCTGCCCAGGCGCTGCACGCGCTCGGGCCGCAGTACGTGCTGGTCAAAGGTGGGCACCTGCGCGCCGATACCGACCGCGTCGTCGACCTGCTCTACGACGGCACCACATTCACCGAGCTGTCCGGCCCGCGCTTCGACACCCCGCACACCCATGGCGGCGGCGACACCCTTGCCTCCGCCATCACATCGGCGCTGGCGAGGGGCGCGTCGGTGCCGGACGCGGTGGCCTTCGGCAAGCGCTACGTCGAGCTTGCCGTGCAGCACGCGTACCCGCTTGGCGCGGGCGTCGGCCCCGTCTCCCCGTTCTGGCGGATCAGGCCGGATCCGGTGTGAGCGCCGCGGGGCGCTTGGCCGGCTCCGGGTCCTCGACAGGCAGCCGCCAGTCAGGATCGGCACCAGCGGCCGGTCGGCCACGAGCGGTGAGCAACGCGACGACGACGAACACTACCGTCGAGACGGCGGCCGCGATGAACGTCGGCCACCCGTCGAAGCCCGGGCCGATCAGGTCGTTTTCGATGTACCACAGGGTGTTGTCGACGCCGTAGATCTTCGGGCTCAGCACGAACAGCACCATGCGGACGGTGATGCCCACCAGGATGGCGGCCGCCGCCGCGGCAGTCGTCGAGCGTCGCCAGTACACACCGAGGATGAACGGGATGGCGAGGCCGGCCAGCATCAGGTCGAACGCAAGGGTCAGCAAGATGCCGGTCTGCGGCACCCGCAGCGCGAGCAGCACCGCGACCCCCACCACTGGGATCATGGTGATCCGCACCGCTCGCAGCAGCGGGTCGTAGGCCATCACCGCGTCCGGCCGGCGGACACCGACCACGTTGCGCACCGCGACCGCGGCGGTGCCGAGCAGCGCACCGTTCACCGTCGAGCAGGACGCGGCGACGATCCCGGAAAGCACCAGGATGGTCAGGATGGCCGGTGCCGCCGTGTCCAGGACAGCGAAGAGCACTGGGCCGTCGACCGGGGTGTCGCCCAGGATCGCGCCGCTGGACAGCGCCACCAGCGCGAACGGCACCCCGACCAGGACGACGCCGAACGCACCGACGAAGCAAGCTTTCCTCGCGATCTCCGGCGAGCGGGCCGAGAAGATCCGCTGCATGAAGTCGATCGCGACGACGTCGCCGATGCCGAGTGCGACGAGCGTCGCCCAGTTGATCACGGCGCCCTGGTCGCTGCTGGTCAGCTGACCGAGGTCGAACGGCCCCATGCCCTCGGGGATGGTGATGCCGTACTGCACGATCACCCAGATCAGCAGGCTGAACGTGGCCGTCACGGTGATGACCATCTGCGCGAACGCCGTGTAGGCGTCGCTGAACATGCCACCGGCGAGCGTGTACAGCAGCACAACCCCGACGATCAGCAGCACACCGACGGAGTAGCTGGTGCCCAGGAATGCCTCGAACAGGAAGCCGCCGGCGACCAGGTTGCCGGCCAGCAGGATGCAGAACGCGAAGATCATCAGAATCGAGGCGCCGAACTCGACCTTGCGGCCGTAGCGCCGCCGGTAGAAGTCGCCGAGCGTCAGCAGCTTCATCCGGTTCATCGGCTTGGCGAAGAACAGCCCGGTGACCACCAGGCAGATCGCAAGGCCGATCGGCAGGCTGGCACCGGCCCAGAACCCGGCTGCGGCTGTGAGGTCGGTGTTGCCGAGGGTGGCATTGGTGTCCACCGCCTGGCCCATCAATCCGGCGGCGGTCAGCGGCAGGGCCAACGACCGGCCGGCGACGAGGAACTTGGTGCTGTCACCGCCGACCTTGCGGGCCACGACGAGCCCGATGGCGAGGATCAGCAGGATGCTGAGGGCGACCCCTAAGATGATCATGACTGACTCCCTGGCTGAGTGGCGGAGGTGTCCGTGCTGGACGTGCCGGTGCTGGTCGTGTCGGTACGGGTGATGTCAGGGCGGGGCAGGTGGCCGGCTCGCACGAGGCAGCCGAGGGTGTCGCAGATGACCCGGGTGGCGATCAACGCGGTGATCTCGGCGTTGTCGTAGGGCGGTGAGCACTCGACGACCTCGATGCCGGCCAGCGGTCGCTCGGCGATGAGCTGGATGAACTTGAGCACCTCGCGCGGCAGGAACCCGCCGGGCTCCGGCCACCCGGTGCCGGGCACGAACGCCGCATCCAGGCAGTCGACGTCGAAGCTCAGCCAGACCGCGTCGGTGCCATCCCACGCCACCTCGAGGGCACGGGCGGCCGCCGCCTCGATGCCCATCTCGACGCAGTCGGTGACCGTCATGATCGTCGTGCCGCGCTCGCGGCCGACGGCGACCCCAGGCCGCGGCGCCTGCCAGCCGCCGATGCCGATCTGCACCAGGTTCTCCGGCGGCACGTTGGGCAGGTCGGTGGCGTGGAACCACGGCGTGGTGTGCATCCGCTCGTCGAGGTCGGTCTCCTGGGTGTCGACGTGGCGGTCGAAGTGGATGATTCCGAGCTTGCCGCCGTCGAGGTGCTCGGCGACCGCGCGCGTGGTCGGGAAGCCGATGGAGTGGTCACCGCCCAGCACCACCGGGAACGCCCCGGAGGCGTAGACGTGACCGACCGCCTTGCTGATCTGGTCGAAGGTCTTCTCGATGTTGCCGGGGATGGTGAAGATGTCGCCCAGGTCGGCGATGGTGATCGACTCCCGCAGGTCGACGCCCAGCTCGAAGCTGTACGGCCCGTACAGCGCGGAGATCTTGCGGATGCCCTGCGG
>JACDBJ010000573.1 GCA_013695005.1 Pseudonocardiales bacterium | reverse complement strand
GCGCCGGGTTGTCCGGTGGCGCGACGCCGTCCACGGCTGCAGGTGGCTCCAGGGGCGGCAGTGCGCCGGCCGAGCCCTGCTGCGACTGCGACTGCGTTTGCGTTTGCGCGGCGGTGCTCGCCGCCGGCGTCTTGCCCTGCAGCCACACGCCGATGGTTAGGCCGCTGAGCAGCATCACGACGACGGCGATCGCCACCACCGGGCGCCTGCGCGAGCCGCTCGGCTGTGGTTCCGGTGGAGACCACGCCAGAATCGGCTGGGCCGGCATACGAGTGGTGGGTGCCGCCATCAGGTCCAGATCTGTCACGAGTTAACCCCCAAACATGGTGACCCGTTGAGCCTACTGGGTGGTGCGGTAGGCCCGATCGGGTGGCCACGCCGATGGAGCGCTGCGCGGACGAGGAGACGCGACGACCGGTTGCCGGTCAGCGCACGACGGCGATGTTGAACCGCCGGGTGCCCAGAGCGCGGGCCAGCCCGAAGAACAGCATGAAGTAGTGCTCAGGGCCTCGGGCGCTGGCGATCCCGCCGAGGTCGATCACCGAGTCCGGCGGCCAACCCATGTCGTGCAGCAGGCTGGTGACCAGCGACCTCGCCTCGGGGTCGTCGCCGGACACGAACGCCGACGTCGGCCCGGCCATGCCAGTCGGATCCGCCTGCACCGCGGTGTTCATCGTGTTGAGCGTCTTGACGACCTTGGCCCGCGGCACCGCCTGCTGGATCCGTTCGGCCAGGCTGCCGTTGGGATACATCAGCAGCGGCCCGCTCTCGCCGAAGACCACGGCGTTTGCGGTGTCGATCAGGACCTTGCCGGTCAGCGCCGCGGCGTCCAGGTCGATCAGCATCTCCACGGTGGTCGACCCTGGCGTCGCATTCACCACCACCTCGCCCGCCGACGCCGCGGCGGACAGCGACACGACCTCCACCTTGCCGCCGAGCTCGCGCACCCAGTCCCGGTCGGTGGCGGTGGCCGGGTTGCGCGCACCGAGCACCACCTCGTGGCCCGCGCCGAGCAACCGGAGGGCGATCGTGCAGGCCACTGACCCGGTTCCGAGGATGGCGACGAGCATGACGGGACCTCCTTCGCCGGCGGCGAGCCTAGCCGCCGAGACCTGCCGCAACGGCATCGGCGAAGTCGGCGTTGACGTGCACTACCTCACGACCTGCGCGGTGCAGAAGGCTGGCGGCAACCCCGGCTCGGTAGCCGGTGGCGCAGTGCGCCCACACCCGGCCGGGCGGTATCCGGTCCATGCCGTCGACCAGCTCGTGCAGCGGGACGTGCACCGCCCCCGGCAGGTGGCCCTCCTCGTACTCCTCGGCCCTGCGCACGTCGAGGATCACCTCACCGCGGCCGGACCTCGTCGCGGCCAGCACCTCCGGCCACCCGGCCTGCTCGTACGACGACACCGGGTGGCCGCCGGCCAGCGCGGCTACGTCTGCACCGACCGCGGCGTCGGGACCGTCGATGCCGATGCGCGCCAGCTCGCGGACCGCGGATCGCACCAGGTCAGCGCTGCCCACGAGCGTGAGCGGGTGCCCCCACTGCAGCGTCCAGCCGACCGTCGTGGCGAACAGGTCACCGTGCTCGACGTTCACCGTCCCCGCCAGGTGCTCCTTGCCGAAGGCGGTGCGCTCCCGCAGGTCGACGACCCACTGGCCGCTGCTGATCCGCTCGCGTAGGTCGGCGGGGTCGACGGGCCGGGGCACGGTGAGGTCGGCGGCCGACCCGCCGGCGCGATTGATCGGGCCGACATGGGCGTAGTAGCTCGGGTAGGCGTTCAGGCCAACTATGAGCTGGCGGACGAAATGCTCCTCGTCGTCCGTCGACAGCGCGTCGTTGACCGTGCGCTGCTCGCCGATCGTCGAGGAGGCCTGCGACGTGGCCGGTCCCGAGGAGCAGAAGCTGCCGAACCCGTGCGTCGGGTGCAGGCTCACCGGGTCGCCGGCGAGGTCGGCCAGCCGACGCGCGGAGCGGTACTGGGCATGGGTCAGCTCGACGGTCAGCGCCGGGTCCTCCAGGTCGGTGCGCCCCACGGAGCCGTAGAGCAGGCTCCCGCCGGAGAACGCCGCCGTTCGGCCGCCACCGCTGACCACGTACGCCATGTGGTGGCGGGTGTGGCCGGGTGCGGCCACCGCCCGCACGGTGAGCTCGCCGATCGCAAGCTCCTCGCCGTCGGTCACGGGCCGCCGCTCGAACCCGACCTGCTCGGCCGCGCCGACCAGGTACTCCGCACCGAGGCGCTGCGCCAGGACGAGGCCGCCGCTGACGTAGTCGTTGTGTACGTGGGTCTCGGCGACGTGGCTCAGCCGCACACCTGCATCGCGGAACGCCTGCTCGACCCGGTCGATGTCGCGCTGCGGGTCGACCACCAGCCCGACCGTGCCGTCGTGCACGAGATAGCTGCGGTCACCGAGCGATGGCGTCTCGATTGACACGATCTCCACGATGTAGCGCCTCCCGGACCATTATGTCCACCGAAGCCGTTACGCAGCAGGGATCGCCCGATCGGGGCGCCGGCCCTCGCGGGAGGATCGATGAGAGACAGGACGGAGGCCCTCATGGCCAACGAACGCATCCGGATCGTTCCGTCGGTGCTGCCGGCTGACTTCGCCCGGCTCGGCGAGGACGTCCAGGCGCTGGAGAAGGCCGGGGTGGACCGCATTCAGTGGGACGTGATGGACGGTCAGTACGTCCCGAACATCACGATGGGTCCCAACGTCATCGCGGCGTGCCGGCCGCTTGTCGGGCTGGGGTTCGAGGCGCACCTGATGGTCAAGAACCCCGACCCGATGATCGGGCGGTGGGTGGAGGCCGGGTGCGAGCTGGTGATCGTGCACGCCGAGACCTGCCTGCACCTGCACCGCACGCTCGGCTCGATACGCGAGCTGGGCGCCCGCACCGGCGTCGCGCTCAACCCGGCCACCCCATTGTCCGCTGTGGAGAACGTGCTGGACCTGCTGGATCTGCTGCTGGTGATGACGGTGAACCCCGGCTTCGGCGGGCAGAGCTACATCGCCACGATGGAGCCAAAGATCGCCGCGGCCCGCGCGATGCTGGACGAGAAGGCTCCGGACGTCGAGCTGGAGGTAGACGGCGGGATCAGCATCGCGACGATCGGGGCGGCTGCCGCGGCCGGCGCTCGCACGTTCTGCGTCGGTAGCGCACTGTTCGCCGACCGGGACAACCTCGGCGACGCCGTTCAGCGGCTGCGAGCCGGTGCAACGGAAGGGCTGACGACGGCGTGAGACGCTCGCTCGCCGCACCGGGCGTCGCCACCGCGATCATGCTGCTGGCTGCTTGCGGCAGCACCGCGACGCCGGCCGCCTCTGTTTCCTCCACCACGCCGCCCCCCGCCGTCAGTTCACCGTCCGCGACGACGACGCCGTCCGCGCCCCCAAGCTCCCTCGCCGGCCATTGGTGGCCGGTGGCGACCCTCGCGCAGGCCATCGACGTGCAAGCGGCCGTCGATGCGGGCCGCCAGCCGTGGCTGCTCGATCCGGAGGAGGTGGCGATTGCGTATGCCGGTGCGGAGCTCGGCTGGTCAGCCCCGCAGGTGGTGCGCGCTGACGGCGGCACGGTGGAGCTGCGCGATACCAGCAGCGGGCGGCTGACCGCCCTCACGCTGACCCAGCCGGTCCGCAAGGGGCCGACCGGCATCTGGGTCGTCACCGGCACCCAGCAGCGCTAGTCCCCCGCCCGCGTCGCTGATGCGGCTTTCGCCGCCTTCCACCGGTCGAGCAGAGCCGCGAGCTCGTCGTAGGTGAAGCGGGCGAAGCTGCCCATGTCCGCGACCCTGGCGCCGGCTGAGCCGCCTGCTCTGGGCGGCGCTGGGAACCGTCGTCGTGCTCGGCGCCGCGGGCCTGTCCGCCGGCCTGGTGCACGGGCTGCGCATTGGCGACGTCGCTGGTCAGGTCCCGCGGATGCTCGGCGCGGCTGTCGCACAGGTGCCGGCGGTGTGGGTGCTCGGAGCCATCGCGGTGCTGCTGACCGGGCTATGGCCTCGGCTGGTGGCGCTGGGCTGGGCCGCCCTCGGGCTGTGCTTCGCGTTTGACACAGGTCGGCGAGCTGCTCGGGCTGCCGGAGTGGGCACTCGGCCTCTCGCCACTGCGGCACACGCCGCAACTGCCGGCGGTCAGCGTGCAGTTCGGACCGCTGTTGGTGTTGCTCGCGGTGGCCGCGTTGCTCACCGGCGCCGGCCTCCTGGGCCTGCGACGGCGCGACATCGGCTGACCCAGTTGCACATCCGCACGTGGCCGCGCTCACCTGTCGCGGCCACGGTTCGGTCACAGCCGCTAACACCGGCGCCGACGTTGCGACATGCTCGAAGCCGACGACCACGGAGGTGCCACCGTGAGCCTGGACGCGATGACCGAGCGTGCACTGCTGTCGCCCGGCGAGGGTGGGGACGGGCGCACCACGCTGGCCCGCAGGGCCGACGCGATCGTGACCTACATCCCCACCGAGATCATCCTGGTCTACGTGGCCGCGGTCGCCGCTGTCCGAACGCCTGGTGAGGGGCCCGCGGCAGGTCAATGGGTGCTGCTGGCGACGACGATCGCGCTGACGCCGATCGCCACCTGGGCGGTGTTCGCGATGAAGGTGTACGCCCGTGGCCGGCCGGTCCCGTTGTCGCCGCGGGCGTGGCCGTGGCCCGAGCTGGTGATCGCGACCCTCGGCTTCCTGCTGTGGACGTTCACGATCCCGCACACACCGTTCGAGCAGCTCGGCTGGTACCGGCCTGGGCTGGCCGCCGTCGTGCTGCTGGTCGGCACGGTGGTGCTCGGCCTGATCGCGCCGCTGCTGCGGCAGTCGAACACCCCAACGTGGGACTTGCCCGCGCGGTCTCGCACCGAGTCGACGGTCGAGCTCGAGCCGGAGTAGTACCGTCGGCGGCCATGCGCTGGAGCCGGGTCCCGCTCGCCGCGCTCGTCATGTTGCTCGTCACCGTGCTGGTCGCCGCCGCCGCGGCTGCCTGCACCGGCTCGACCGGGCCGGCCGCCGACGGCTCCGCCGACAATCCGGCGGTGGCGCCGTCCAGCTCGTCCGCGGTGGACTCGTACTCCCCCAGCTGCGTCGCAGCGGCCGCCGCGCTGACGCCGCGGGCGCGGTTGGCCCAGCAGCTGATGGTCGGGGTGGACCCCGCAGACCTAGCGGCCGCGGTCGAGCGGGTGCGCACCTGGCAGGTCGGCGGGATCTTCATCGGCGGAAACTCGACGAACCTGCTGGTGGACGGCGCACTGGCACGGGTGCAGGCGGTGGCGAAGGTGCCGGTCGCCGTTGCGGTGGACGACGAGGGCGGGCGCGTGCAGCGGCTGGATGCGCTGGACGGCTCGATTCCCAGCGCTCGCCGGATGGGCGTGACCATGACCCCCGCCCAGGTCCGCACGCTGGCCCTCGAGCGCGGGCGGGCGCTGAAGGCCCGCGGCGTGACCGTGGACCTCGCGCCGGTGGTGGACGTCGGCAACCAGCCGGCCGACGACGTCATCGGTGACCGTTCGTTCGGCTCCGACCCGGCCGCGGTCAGCCGCTTCGCCGGCGCCTTCGCCGCGGGGCTGCGCGAGGCGGGCGTCCTGCCGGTGCTCAAGCACTTCCCCGGCCACGGCCAGGCCAACGGCGACTCGCACCAGGGCAAGGTCAGCACGCCCGCACTCGCCGCGCTGAAGGCCGACGACCTGCGCCCCTACGAGGACCTGATCGGCGCCGGCGAGGTCGGCGTGATGGTCGGCCACCTCGACGTGCCCGGCCTGACCGGCGGCGAGCCGGCCACCGTCAGCCCGGCCGCATACCAGCTGCTGAGGGGCGAGTACCGGCACAGTGGCCTCGTGTTCACCGACGACCTCGGCGCGATGAGGGCGATCTCCGACCGCTACGACCTGCCAGACGCCGTGGTCAAGGCGCTCGCAGCGGGCGCGGACGTCGCGCTGTGGAGCACCGGCGACCGCATCGGCGAGGTGCTCGACACGATGGAGGCCGCGCTCAGCTCAGGGAAGCTGCCGGCCGAGCAGGTCGACGCCTCGGTACGGCGAATCCTCGCCGCGAAGGGCGCGTGCGGACCGCAGTCGTAACCCACGCGCCCTAGGCTGCGCCGATGCCTGGTCGCCGTCGATGGTGGTGCCGTGATCATGATCGTGCCACCCCCGGCGCGCTGAGCTGTTAGGCCAGGCGCGGCAACGGGACGGGCTCGTCGTCGGCCAGCGCGCGTTGCCTGGCTGGGTGCTCGACGAGCGCGAGCACCCGCGATGACATGAACCTGGCGGTGCGGACGGCGGTGCCGCCGCGGGTCACCTCGGTGACCTCGACGATGCCTCGGCCGTGGCTCACCTCGACCTTGCGACCGGCCCTGGTGGCCTCTACGTCGTAGGTCTTGGTGGACCCACCGGCGTCGATGACGATCTCTACTCGATCGCCTCTCATAACATGCTCCTCTTACCCCGACAGTGCTACTACCTGCAACAACGCGGCGCCACGCCGCATTCCGGGCGGGCCGCGCCGCACGCCCATAGGGTCGGGGCGTGAT
>JACDBJ010000535.1 GCA_013695005.1 Pseudonocardiales bacterium | reverse complement strand
CGCCGGCGAGCCGACGTCGTTGCGGTAGCTGATCGCCAGCACCGGGTAGCCGAGCTTCTGCAGCGTCGGCATGATCCGCAGCGCTTCGCGCTCGGAGGCGCCGCGGCCGTGCACCGCGATCGCCCAGGTATCGCTGTCGCCCGGCACGAACCACGCGTGGGCCGCGCCGAGGGCGGTCGGCACATCGACCGGCTCGACGGTCAGGCCGCGCGCGGCGGGGTCGAGGTACGCGCCCGCGTCCATGATGACGACGGTGCCTGGCGCCGGTGGGCGGCCGGCAAGCAGCGGTCGGACGAGGCCGAGGGCGGTCCGTCGGACCGTTGGGCCAACAAGCGCGTGCCCGCCGTCCCACTGCAGCCCCCAGGTCCCTGGTTGGCGGGTGAGATGGCTCTCGGCGAGGGTCACGGTGCCGCGGTCTGCGGCCGTCACCCTGTCCGGGTAGACGACCTCACTCTCCGGGTGCAACAGGATCGCCGAGTAGCGCCACGCGAGTCCGACTACCGCAACGGCAGGGACCAGCGCCAACGCCGCTGCAGTACGGACCGCCACGTGATGATGATGAGCCATGCCGGGCGGTACCCGCCTGCCGGCCGGCGCCGGGCGCGGGCGAGGTCGTCAAGACTGCCTAACAACGAAACGGACGTGAGGCTTCTGACCTGGAGTTACCGTCCGACCACGCATCGGGTGACCGGTTTGGACAACTTCGAGTGAACCCGTCCCAGACGGGCTCGACAGCCACATCCCTGGGCGGTGGACGTCGTTGACCGGGCTAGGCCTGAGCTCGAAGACTGTGGAAGGGATCCACCCCCCTATGACCAGTGTTACTCGCCGGACCGTGCGCACGACGGCTGCCATCGCCGGCATCGCAGCCCTCGGAACCGGCCTCGCCGGTGCAGCAGCCGCCCTTCCTGCCCTCGACGAGATCCCCCTCGCCGACGCCCTGCCCACCGGCGCGGTGCCGGACCGCTGAGCCTCATCCCCGCCGCGGCACAGGACGCCGCCGCCGTGCCGGCACTGAGCGGCGTCGAGATGCCCAAGGTCGCGGCTCCAATGGGCGCTGCCGGGCTGCCGGAGCTCCCCGCCCTGCCGGGTCCCAGCCGTGTCGGACGCACCCGCGCTCGCCAAGAGCCTCGCCGACCAGGGTCTGGCCCGTCAGATCAGCGGGAACACGCTCACCATGTAGCCATCCCCCTGATCAGCGACGCGCCTCGGGTAGAGCCGAACCCCCTCGGTTCCCCGGGGCGCGTCGTGTTTTCCAGCCTGGTTCAGCCGCTCGTCGATTTCTGTAGCGCGCCGAGGGCTTCGGCGCGGGCTTGGGCGCTCTTGGAGTGCAGCCGGCAGTGCGGGTGGTGATCGGCGTGCGCTCCGCAGGCCGCGGCACTCGCCTCGCATGCCACCCTCGCTGCCTCTACCGCAGCGGCGACGACCCGCCGCTCGGGGTCCGGTCCGCGGGACAGGATCCGCTCCGCCGCCTCGCACAGGTCGCCGCAGTCCATCGCACGCCGGACCTCGGCCGCCATTCCACCGCTCTGCACCATCGCCATCGCGCACGTCTGGCAGGTCTGCGCACAGTCGAGCAGGGCGTCGATCGCCGCGGCGCGTTCGGGGCTCGCGTCCCCGCCGCCGGTGTCCAGCATCGCCCTGGTGTCGGTCATCGGGGTGGCTCTTCTCGTCGGTGCGGTCGCCGGCCGATCATCGCGGCGATGGGACGCCGACGCTGGCTGAGAGCCGCTAGTGTTCGGGCAGTGGATCACGACGGGTTTCGCCGGTGGATCGAGGGCTACGAGCGTGCGTGGCGCAGTCCCGGGACGGCATTGCTGGCCGAGCTGTTCGCGCAGGACGCGGTCTACCTGCACTCCCCTTACGCCGAGCCCGTCCAGCCCCTGACCGCCATCGAGCGGGACTGGGAGGAGCAGCGGGAAGGCGCTGACGAGGACTTCTCCATGGAGGTGGAGATCCTCGCCGTCGTCGACGACCATCCGGGCGGGCCGCTGGGGATCGCCCGGATGCGGGTGCGCTACGGCGAACCTGCGCGTCAGGAGTACCGCGACATCTGGTTGGTCTGGTTCGACTCCGCCGGCCGGGCACGCCGCTTCGAGGAGTGGCCGAACTGGCCGGGGCAGCCGTGGGCGGCGAACCAGTAGGCCGCTACCGGCCGGATGGAAACTCGGACTGGACCACGTACCGCAGGACGGTGCAGTTCGGTGTGAACGCATCGGCGCACAGCAGCCGCGTCGGTACGGGGCGGCGAGGTCGAGCCCATCATGCTGGGCCGCGGCGCCCGCGAGGAGCAGGACCGGTCCATCAGCACCAGGGAGCCCATGCTCACTCCTCGGGAGCGCCTGGTGCTGGTGCCCGCGGGAAGCCCAGGTCGTCGGCGCCGAGCAAGATCACGGCGTCCCGTTCCTCACTGGAGTCGCGCGGGCTTGGAGCTGCCGGCGTTGTCGACGGTCGCCAGGAACGGGTGTGCCGCCCCTCCCGGCAGGCAGCGGGATCCGTGCCCAACCAGTAGTCCAGGCGCTCACGGAAGCCTGGCAAGTGGGCCTGGAACCCCAGCGCCAGATCGGGTGTCCCGCGGGGGTCGCGGTAGGCCTGGAAGTAGGCCCAGGCCAGCGCCGACAGGTCATGCGCCAGGGCTGGATGCTGATGCCAGCAGGATGGGACGGTGTCCGCCTCGGTGAGCGCCCAGAGGTTGTTGTAGGACTCCACGAAGCCGTCGACCACCTCGACCAGCGCCTCCGTTTCGCCCGGCGGAAGGTCCGACCAGCTCCACGGCAGCATGTAGCCGGTCGGGCCGCCGAGCAGGCGGTAGCGGGCGATCAGCGTGTCCGGATGCAGCCGCTCGTGGGCTTCGTCCTCGGCGTCGTCGGTGACGTCTTCAGCCTCGGCATCCTCTGCTTCGCCACCGCCTTCCGACTCGGCATCCTCGGCGTCGGTCTCCGCCTCGGGTTCGCCGTCGGTATCCTCGGCATCACCGTCAGGCTCGGCGTCCTCCGCGACGGCGTTCGGCTCAGCGTCGGCCTCAGGCTCAGCGTCGGCCTCAGGCTCAGCGTCGTCGTCATCGGCATCTGACTCGGCGCCGCTGCCTGCCTCGGCATAGTCAGCCTCGGGCTCAGGACCGGACTCGTCGCGGTCATCCTCCTCATCGCCGTCGAGCTCGGCGTCCTCCACAGCGGCGTCGCGGCCCGTCTCAGCGCTGGCCTCGGTGTCAGGCTCCGGCTCAGTGTCGGTCTCAGGTTCGGCGTCGGCCTCAGCGTCTGCATCGGCGCTGGTTTCGGCCTCGGGCTCAGCATCGGCCTCAGGCTCGGCATCAGCATCGGACCGGCTCTCGACGGTGACGGCGGAGGCGTCCTCGGGGTCGGGCTCGTCCTCCGTTTCGGCGGCCGCTTGGCACGCGTCGCCGGGCTCGTCCGGGTCCGGTTGCTCCTCAGTCGCCTGGTCGTCGGCGTCGGGTTCGCGGTCCTGCCGCTCAGCTACGTCTTGATCGTTACGATGCTCGGGCTCGGCCATCCGCCATAGGTACCAGCCCGGCCGGCCGCTGACCAGGACCATGCGCTGATCAACCCAGCCCGACGCCGCGGCGGTCGCCCGTCAGGCGTCGAGGATGGTCAGGTCGCCGGTCGAGGCGAGCCGCTCCGCGGGAGCCGGCGTTTCGAGGACCACGAGCGGTGTGCAGGAGGCCTACGCCGCCATGTTCCCAGCCCCGCGCCAGTACAAGATCACGGCGATGGCCGTTCCGGAGGAGCAGATCCCGCTGTCGACGAGCCGCCGGCTGCTCGACCTCATCCCGAACAGTCAGCTCCACGTGTTCGCGAGCTGCGGTCACTGGGTGCAGATAGAGCACGCAGACGGGTTCAACACGCTGGTCAGCTCGTTCCTGTCAGGCGACCTCTGAGCGGACGACGAAGGACCTTGCGCCGCGGGCAGGCGACCGTGAGGATCTGGCCGAGTGAGCGCTCTTCTCGCGAGCCTGATCGCGGTTGCCGGGACCCTGTTGGGGTCGCTCAGCACGTACCTGTTTCAGCGACGGACGGCGCTGCACGTCGAATCTGTGGCCCGGAGGGAGCGACTGCGGGAAGAACGGCTGGCAGTGTGTGGCGGGTTCGCCACAGCTGTCTCAGAGCTCAAGCGGGCCGTGATCGCCTCATGGTTCAAGCGCAACGGCGACCCCGCTGCGCGCCATGAAGCGCTTGCGGAGTCAGATCGCTTCGGAGCGGCCGCCGAGAGCGCATGGTTCCGCATGCTGCTCGTGATCGAGGATGCGGAGGTCCGCGAACTCGCCGACACGGCCTTCAAAGGAGTCGGCCGGATCGGTGAAGCCGCTGATCAGGCCGAGCTCAAGGTGAGAGAGCGGGAGTTCGAGGCTGCCGTGCTGGAATTCGTTGCGGCAGCTGGTCAGCCTCATCGATGAAGGGGAGGTCTACTCGGTGACCCGAGTTCCGAACAACCAGGAAGAGCGCGCCGCGGCGTTCCTTCAACTACACCACGGCGATCGGCCATTGCTTCTCCCAAACCCCTGGGACCAAGGTTCCGCCAAGCTCCTCGAGTCATTGGGGTTCCAGGCCCTGGCCACCACCAGCGGTGGCTTTGCCGCCACTCTGGGCCGGCTCGATGGGCAGGTCACGCGCGATGAAGCCCTCGGCCACGCGGCGCTCATGTCCGCTACGACAGGGTTGCCTGTCTCGGCGGACCTGGAGAACGGTTTCGCCGACGACCCGGGCGGCGTGGCAGACACGATCGACGGAGCGATTGCTGCCGGGCTCAGCGGCTGTTCCATCGAAGACTTCACGCGCAACCCCGAGGCCCCGATCTACGAGCTTGGTCTTGCCGCGGAGCGGATAGCCGCAGCGGCCGAGGTGGCTCACCGGGGACCCGTGCATCTCGTGCTCACAGCGCGCGCGGAGAACTACCTCCACGGACGGCCCGACATCGACGACACGATCGCGCGCCTGCGCGCCTACCAGGACGCGGGGGCTGATGTGCTGTTCGCTCCGGGGTTGACGGCGGCGGCCGATATCCGACAGGTCGTCGAGTCCGTGGACCGGCCGCTCAACGTTGTCGCGCGCGCCGGCCTGCCGTCGGTCGCGCAGCTCGCGGAACTCGGGGTCCGCCGAATCTCGGTGGGCCAAGCGTTTGCCTATCGCGGGTACGGCGCTGCCGTCGAGGCAGCTCGCGAGTTCCTCCAGGAGGGCACCTACGGCTTCATGGAGCTCGCAGGGCTTGGCGTCAAATCCGGCCGCGCGGCCTTCACCTGATCGCGCCTCAGCGCCGAGAACGGTGTTGGTGCTGGTCAGGGTGGTGGAGACGAGGGGACTTGAACCCCTAACCCCCGCCTTGCAAAGGCACAGCCTCCCGCGGTCCTGGGTGGTCGTCGCAAGTCGGGCTGTTCTAGGCGCTGCCTCTGCTGTCGCTGCTGTCCCGCGGAGTGGGAGTTTCGGTGACAGACTCGGTGACAGTAGGTCCATAGTGGACAGCGGAGCTTGAGCGCACGCCTGTTCGTTCATCGGTTCAGATCAGATCCGACTGTCTGCGGCCACATCCGACGATAGCCTGAGGTCAACGTGTCGAACCATCGTCTCGACGCCGGTGCACGACCAGCATCTCCGCGCCTAGTTCGACGAAGTCAGCCTCGCCGAACGCATCAACGATCGCATCGAGGTTCGCCTCGAACAGCGCCAGGAGCGCAGCGTTCGTGATGTTGCCCGTCGCGACGATCAGAAGCCGGCGCGGCGAACCCAACAGCAGGTGGCCGTCCCGGAAGTCGCGATCCTTGGTGATGACAACCCGGCCCTCGCCGTCAGCCACCTCTACAACGCGCACGTCGGTCGTGCGGTTGCCGTCCGGCAAAGTCGACGTGTGCAGCGCGTCATGGCCGGCGCCGTTAAGGAATCGTGCGAGCCGAGCAGGAAGCTGCGCGTCGATGAGGAACTTCACGCGGCGCCGAGCGGGACCACCCGGCCGCCGCCCGCCGCGAGAGCACCGAACTCCAGCGCCGCGAGCAGGTCATCACGTTCCAGGTCGGGGTAGTCGTCGAGCACCTCGTCGATCGTCATGCCCGACGACAGCAGCTCCAGCAGGTTCTCCACTGGGTAGCGCATCCCACGCACGGTCGGTTGGCCGTGGCAGACCGCCGGGTCGGACGTGATGCGCTGCAATCGCGACATGAACACACGGTAGCGCCGCGAGGCCGATCGCCACCACTGACTGACGACGGGCTAGGCGAGCCCAAGCTGTGCCCTCGCTGACCAGCTGCGAACCATCGCACAGCCGTGATCGTTCTCTCCGACGTCGCGAAGGACCTCGTGAACGTCGGAACCGCCCTTCTCGCGCACCGCACCTGAACTGAGACTCCTGGCCGACCAGGTGCATGTAGATCGCGACCAAGGCTGTCAGCGAGCCAGCTGCGCCGCCCGAAACGCTCGGTGACAGTGATCGGGAAATCGAGAACCGTCGGCCAACAAACTGCTGGTCAGGGTGGTGGAGACGAGGGGACTTGAACCCCTAACCCCCGCCTTGCAAAGGCGGTGCTCTGCCAGATTGAGCTACGTCCCCCTCGTGGACAGGCTAGGCCCGCCGCGAGCGGTCTGGGTCGGGTCAGTCGGTGGTGGTCGCGTCGTGCCAGAGGTCGGAGTCCGACCGGCCGGACTTGAACTTCGCGAACACCAGCGCAGCCGCGCCGGCGAGAACGCCGAGGACAATCAGCTTCTTCATATTCTCTCACTTCCGTGGATTTCCAGTGGACGGGAGTGGGCCCAGCTGGACTTGAACCAGCGACCTCGTCGTTATCAGCGACGCGCTCTAACCGTCTGAGCTATGGGCCCCAGCTTGGGGCGTGCGCGAGGCTACCTCAGCCTCAGCAGGCCTCCCAACCCGGTTCAGTCGCGCTCAGACAGGGTCACTTCGATGCCCCCGACCAGGTCCGACGAGACGTTGTAGACGAATGCACCGATGGTAGCCGCGACCGCGAACAGCAGGCAGTTGACGGCTCCCACGATGGCCGCGAAGCCCAGCACCCGCCACACGCTGATCACCGATCCGCCGCCCGGCTGGGCGCCCGGCGCGAGCTCGTTGTACTGCACGTTGATCTGGTCCCAGACGCCCATCCCGGCCAGCACGCCATACAACACACCGACGGCGACCATCCATACGAAGAACGCCACCACGGACAGCACGAGCGAGAGCTTGAGCACCGACCACGGGTCGATCCGCCTGAGCTGCAGGTGCGCCTGGCGGGGTTGACGGGTGCGCGCCGGCCGCGCGGCCGACCATCCCGCACCGGGCAACGGGCTGTCCTGGACAGGCGGCACGGATGCGGTCGGCAGCCCGGCCCGTTGATCCGGCGGCGGGGCACCGCCGGGT
>JACDBJ010000525.1 GCA_013695005.1 Pseudonocardiales bacterium | reverse complement strand
CCCCGCGACCCCGTCCCGAGCCCGTCCCCGAGCACATCGCCCAGCCCGACCCCATCGCCCAGCCCGAGCAGCCCGTCGCCCCCGAGGTGACCGCGGCCGGACCGCCGGCCCCCGAGCTGACCCTGCCCGCCCTGGCGGCGACCAAGGAGTCGTCGTTGGTGCGGACCAGCGGCGGCATCGCGATCGCCAGCCTGGTCAGCAGGGTCACCGGCTTCGCCAGGCAGCTCGCCCTGGTAGCCGTCCTGGGCCTCGGCGTGATCAACGACTCGTACACCGTCGCCAATACGTTGCCGCTGATCGTCTACGAGTTGCTGCTCGGCGGGGTGTTGACCAGCGTGATGATCCCGCTGCTCGTTCGCGCCCAGGTCGACGACCCGGACGGCGGCGAGGCCTACACGCAGCGGCTGCTGACCGCGGCCTCCGTGATGCTCGTGCTGGCCACCGGCGTGGCGATGGTCGCCGCCCCGCTGCTGACCAGGCTCTATCTCGGCGGCGAGGGTCAGACCAACGCCAACCCGGCGCTGGCCACCGCGTTCGCCTACCTTCTGCTGCCCGAGATCATCTTCTTCGGTCTCGGCGCGCTGTTCGGCGCGATCCTCAACAGCCGTGCCGTGTTCGGGCCGTTCGCCTGGGCACCGGTGGTCAACAACCTCGTGATGCTCGTCGTGCTGGCGATCTACGCGCTGACCCCGGGCGAGATCAGCCTCGACCCGGTGCGGATGGGCGACCCCAAGCTGCTCGTGCTCGGGCTCGGCACCACCGCGGGCATCGTCATCCAGGCCGCCGTGCTGCTCCCCGCGCTGCGGCGGGTCGGCTTCCGGTGGCGGCTGCGCTGGGGCTGGGACCGCCGGCTGACCGAGGCCGGCGGGTTGGCGCTGTGGGTGATCGGCTACGTGTTGATCGGCCAGGTCGGCTACATCGTGACGACCCGGGTCGCCGCGGCAGCCGACCCAGGCAGCGTCTCGACCTACGCCACGGCGTGGCTGCTGCTGCAGGTGCCTTACGGGGTGTTCGGCGTCTCGCTGCTCACCGCGCTAATGCCCCGAATGAGCCGCGCCGCGGCGCTCGGTGACGATCAGGAGGTGGTCGCCGACCTCTCGCGCGGCACCCGGCTCTCGGTTGTCGCTCTGATCCCGGTCAGCGTGCTGCTCACCCTGTTCGGCACCGCGCTCGGGGTAGCGCTGTTCGCCCACGGCCGCACCGGCGAGGCGGACGCCGCCCGGCTCGGGCTCACCGTCGCCGTCTCGGCCTTCGGGCTGCTGCCGTTCGCGATGGTCATGCTGCAGCTGCGGGTGTTCTACGCGATGAAGGACGGCCGGACGCCGACCGTGATCCAAGTGATCATCGTCGCGGTGAAGGTGCCGCTGCTGCTGGCGTGCCCGCTGCTGCTCCCGCCCGAGCAGGTGGTGCTGGGGCTGGCCGCGGCCAACTCCGCCTCGTTCGTGATCGGCGCCGGGATCGGCCAGTGGTGGCTGCGCAACCGGCTCGGCTCGGTGCGCACCAGGGCCGCGCTGCGCACCATCGGTCTGACGACGCTCGCCTCCCTGCTCGCAGGCATGATCGCGTTCGCCGTGGTGGTGTTTATGCAGCTCAGCGTGCTGCGCGAGCTGGACCCGGTGCTGCGGGCCTGGGTGATCCTCGCCGTCGGGGCCCTGCTCGGCGGCGCCTTGACCGTCGTGCTGCTTCGGGTGCTCAGGGTCGCCGAGATCGAGCCGATGTGGCGGTGGTTGACCCGGCGCCGGAGGCAAAGATCACCTTCCCGCGCGACTCGGCGCAGGTGAGGATGCTGCCGTAGGCTCGGCGGAAAGGATTCGACCGTGACGCGTGCGCGCAGGAGGTCGTGGTGAAGGGGACCGAGCAGCGCCCGGCTTCCCCGCCACGCCCGTCACCGGAGCCAAGACCCACCCCCGCGGACCAACCGGACGCCACCGGTGGCCTCACCGACGCGTTGCTCGCCGGCCGCTACCAGCTGCTCGAGCTCGTGGGTGCCGACACCGCCGTGGCCGCCACCTTCTGGCGGGCGATGGACACCGTCCTGCAGCGCGAGGTCGGGGTCA
>JACDBJ010000524.1 GCA_013695005.1 Pseudonocardiales bacterium | reverse complement strand
CCTCGGCCGCCGCGGCCAGCTCGTCGGGCTTGCGGGCAGTGATCGTCACGGACGCGCCGCGGTCGAGCAGCTCGGCCGCGATCGCGTAGCCGATGCCGCGGCTCGCGCCGGTGACCAGTGCGGTTCTGCCGGCCAGGTCGGTGCGCTGCGTCATGGCGCCCGACCCTACTGGCCGTCATGATCGGGCAGCGTCTTCTAGACTTGACGGCGTGATCCCGATCAGCCCGATCCTGCCTTCGTGATCACTGCCACCGATCTCGAGCTGCGCGCCGGCCCTCGGATCTTGCTTTCGGGGGCCGTGCTTCGCGTACAGCCGGGCGACCGGATCGGTCTCGTCGGCCGCAACGGATCCGGCAAGACGACGACCGCCCGCGTCCTTGCCGGCCAGGCCCAGCCCTACGCCGGCTCGATCGTGCGGACCGGCGACGTGGGCTACCTGCCGCAGGATCCCAGCGAGGGCGACCAGTCGAGCACCGCCAAGGACCGGGTGCTCTCGGCGCGCGGGCTCGATCAGCTCCTGCGCGAGATCGAGAAGACGCAGCTCGAGCTGGCCGAGCTGGTCGACGACGGCAGACGGCGGGCTGCGGTGCGCCGCTACGGCCAGCTGGAGGAGCGCTTCTCCGCGCTCGGCGGGTACGCGGCCGAGAGCGAGGCGGCCCGGATCTGCGCGCACCTCGGGCTGCCGGACCGCGCCCTAGGCCAGCTGCTGAACACGCTCTCCGGCGGGCAGCGTCGCCGGTTGGAGCTGGCCCGGATCCTGTTCGCGGCGGCCGAAGCCGGCGCGTCCGCCGACGCGACGACGCTGCTGCTCGACGAGCCGACCAACCACCTCGACGCCGACTCGATCACCTGGCTGCGCTCGTTCCTCGCCGGCTACTCCGGCGGCCTGGTGGTCATCAGCCACGACACCGACCTGCTGGCGGCCGTGGTCAACAAGGTGTGGCACCTGGACGGAACCAGGGCCGAGCTGGACATCTACAACATGACCTGGTCGCGCTACCTGGAGGCGCGGGCGACCGACGAGCGGCGGAGCCGGCGTGAGCGGGCCAACGCCGAACGCAAGGCCACCACCCTGCGCGCCCAGGCCGACCGGATGCGCGCCAAGGCAAGCAAGGCCGTCGCTGCTCAAAACATGATCCGTCGTGCAGATGATCTGATGAGCGGGCTCGAACCGACCCGCCGGCGCGAACGGGTGGCCAAGATCCGCTTCCCGGACCCCGCTCCGTGCGGGCGCACTCCGCTGACCGCGCAGGGGCTGACCAAGAACTATGGCTCGCTAGAGGTGTTCAGCGGTGTGGATCTTGCGGTGGACCGCGGCAGCCGGGTCGCGGTGCTGGGTCTGAACGGCGCGGGGAAGACGACGCTGCTGCGGCTGCTGGCCGGGTTGGACAAGCCGGACGCCGGTGAGGTGCAGATCGGGCACGGCCTGCGCGCCGGGTACTACGCGCAGGAACACGAGACGCTCGACCTGAACGCCAGCGTGTGGACCAACATGCGCCAGGCCGCCGCGGACAGCCCTGAGCAGCGGTTACGCACCCTGCTCGGCGCTTTCCTGTTCTCCGGGCCGCAGCTGGACCAGCCTGCCGGCACGCTGTCCGGCGGGGAGAAGACGCGGCTCGCGCTGGCCGGGCTGGTGTGCTCGGCGGCCAACGTGCTGTTGCTCGACGAGCCGACGAACAACCTCGACCCGGCGAGCCGGGAGCAGGTCCTCGATGCCCTGCGCCGTTACAGCGGGGCCGTCGTGCTGGTCTCCCACGACCCCGGCGCGGTCAGTGCGCTGGCCCCGGAGCGAGTGATCCTTCTGCCCGACGGCACAGAGGATCATTGGTCTGATGACTACCTCGAGCTCGTCCAGCTTGCCTGAGCCGATCTCAGGTGATCTTTAGCCTTGATCCACTAGGTACGGCCTCCATTCGGAGGAACCGTTCACCGATCACCCCCGGGTGTTCCTGGCGTTGATCCCATAGGTGGATCATCATGGCTTGATCAGGAATCCATGGCGTGATTCCCCGGCACTGGAAGGAGGCCCGGCAAACGTGGCCGACCTCAAGAAGGGCGCTCGGATCACCGGCGCCGCACGGGACAAGCTCGCGGGCGACCTGAGGAAGAAGTACGAGAAGGGCGCAAGTATTCGCGCCTTGGCGGAGTCCACCGGCCGCTCGTACGGATTCGTGCACCGGGTGCTGACCGAAACGGGTGTCTCGTTGCGCGGACGCGGTGGGGCTACCCGCGCCAAGAAGAAGTAGGTCGGGCCGGCGGGCCATTCCGGTGGGGCGCAGGCCCCGGTGAACGATCTCCTCGAACGCGGGGGAGTCACGCTCGCGCTGCACCCCGATCGGGCCGTGGTCACGCTGTCGCGGCCAGAGGTGCTCAACGCGCAGACCCCGGATACCTGGACCGCCCTGCGCGCCGTCGGCGAGACGCTGCCGGCGGAGGTCCGCGCGGTGATCGTGCGCGGCGCCGGTCGAGCGTTCTCGGCAGGACTGGACCGTCGGATGTTCGCCCCCGGCGGCGACGGTGCCGACGACGTCGATGGCGGGACGAGCCTCGCCGCGCTGGCCGCCATGCCACCTGCCGCGGCCGAAGACATGATCGCCGGATTTCAGGCCGGCTTCTCCTGACTACGCGACCCAGCCCGGCTCACAGTCGCCGCCGTGCAGGGTCACGCGATCGGAGCCGGGTTCCAGCTCGCACTGGCCTGTGACCTGCGGGTGGTGGCCGAGGACGTGGCGTTCAGCATGGCGGAGACCGGCCTGGGTCTGGTGCCTGATCTCGGTGGTACCCATCCGCTGGTGCACGCGGTGGGGTACGCGCGGGCGGTGGAGATCTGCCTGAGCGGCCGCCGGGTCGGTGCCGAGGAGGCCGTCGCGATCGGGCTCGCCACTAGGGCGGTGCCCGCGGCGGAGCTGCCGGCCGCCACGGACGCGCTGGTCGATGACCTGCTGGCCGCGCCGGCAGGTGCGGTCCGTGAG
>JACDBJ010000268.1 GCA_013695005.1 Pseudonocardiales bacterium | reverse complement strand
TCCGCGAGGACACCGTCGGCGCCTTGCTCGTCGGGGTGAACGCGGAGGGCGGCGGGCTGCGCTACGTCGGGCGGGTCGCCACCGGGATGACGCCAGCCGAGCGCCGTGAGCTGCGCGGGCGCCTCGAAAGGCTGGCCACCGACGCCTGCCCGTTCACCGCGCAGCCACCGCAGGCGGGTGCGGCCCGCTGGGTGCGCCCGCAGCTGGTCGGCGAAGTCGGCTACCGCCGCTGGACCAATCAGGCGACGCTCGCGCACCCGAGCTGGCACCGGCTACGCACCGACCTCGACCCCGCCTCGGTCCGCGATCCGATGCCGAGTGACGTCCTCGTGACGCCTGGCAACCCGGCTGGACCGCCGAGCCAGGGGGACGTGGCGAACGCCCGGCTGCGGGCACTGCACGAGCAGATCTCCCCGCACTTCGTATACAACGCGCTGAACACCATCGGCGCGCTGGTGCGCACCAACCCCGGCGACGCCCGCGACCTGCTGGCCGACTTCGCCGACTTCGCCCGCCATGTCTTCCGGCCCGGCGTGGAGGTCACCCGGCTTGCCGACGAGCTGGCGGCCGTCGAGCACTACCTCCACCTGGAGCAGGCCCGGTTCGGCAGGCGGTTGCACGCGGAGCTGCGGGCCGACCCCAAGGTCTCCGACGTCGTCGTGCCGTTCCTCGCGGTGCAGTCCGTGGTGGAGCACGCCGTGCGTGACGGCATCGAGGGCACGACCGACGGCGGCAGCCTCACCGTCACCGCGGCGGCGGCCGGCGCCGGCTGCCTGGTCGTGGTGCGCACACAGGGCGGCAGCCCCGACTGGCCCGACCGTGCCGTCCCCGACCTGAACACCCGGCTGCGCGCCGCGTTCGGCGAGGACTTCGAGGTCACCGTACTGGCCAAGGGAGCGGCCGAGGTGGCCGTCGGCATCCGGGTGCCGAGCGCATCGCCGCCCCAGGGCTGACGGCTACCGCATCCAGCGGCGCAACTTGCCGCGGGTGAGCCGGCGATGAGCGCGGGGCAGCTCCCGCTGCGTTTTGTCGATCACGGCGCCCTGTGCACCGTGCAGCAGCCCGTAGGTGTAGCCGTTCTCACCGTCGAGGTGCGCCTGCATGCTCAGCTCACGCAGCGGCGGCCGGGCGACGACCGCCTCCTGGTGGTCACCGAGCAACTCCTGCACCTTCTTCAGGCGCTTGCGGAACCCGTCGGCCACGCCGCTGAGGGCCGGCCGTGCCGCGTCGATGCCGTAGCGCAGCCGCTTGGCGGTCTTGCGGACCTCGTGCAGCGCGTCGTCGCGCTCCGCCCCGGCAAGCGTCCGGTCGGCGTGGCGCATGCGGCGCTCGAACCGGCGGTAGGCCCGCCGCAGTTGGCGGGGCAGCTCCTTGTCGGCCGGGCGTTCCGCGCGTCGGGTCAGTGGTGGGTGGTCGAGCAGGTCGTCGAGCCGGTCGAGTAGCTCGAGGTAGCGCTGCCCCTCGAGCACGGCGCAGATCTTGGCGCGTGCCGCGGCCTCCTGCCGGGCGAAGTGCCTGGTCAGCCGTGCCGACACCGGGCCGACCACATCCTCGGGCGGCAGCTTCTCGATCATGCTGTCCAGCCGCGTTCGCAGCACCTCCAGATCGCGCGCCGGCGCGAGCACGCCGGCCAGCCACTTGAGCTCGTCGGTCAGCTGGCGGGTCTGCTCGCGATCGACGATCCGCCCGTAGACCTGCAGGATGCTGCGCAGCCGCCGCAGCGCGGTGCGCATGGGGTGCACGGCGTCGGGGCTGTCCTGCCGGACCTGCGGGTCGCGCCGGGTGAGCTCCTCGACCCACTTGCCGAGGTAGCCGAGCACGACGCCGCCGGCGCTCGACGAGTCATGCTCACGCGGCGAGCGGCGGTAGGAACGCAGCCGGTCGCCGAGCAACCTCGCCAGCTTCGACGGGGAGTCCGCGCGGCGGATGCTGGCGTCGCGCAGGCGTGTCTCGACGGCGTCCAGCAGCTCCGGCGAACCGCCGCCGGTGAGCTCCACCTCGAACTCCCGCCACGACTGCGCGGTGGTCTCCGCGCCGAGGGTGTGCCCGCTCACGGCGTCGTCCACCACCTCCGCGACCGGCCGCTGGTCGTCACCGATCAGCTGGTGGCGCCGCCGTCGGGTGGTGAGCAGGGCGACCGGTGCCAGCTCACGACCGCGGGTCTGCGACGTGGTCAGCTCGACGAGCTCCGGCGGCGGCTGCGAGTCGCCGGTGTCGGGCAGCCGCAGCTCGTCGCGGCTGTCCCCGTC